>CAZVPN010000096.1:0-5248 GCA_964628135.1 uncultured Campylobacterales bacterium | reverse complement strand
TTATGTTTGATATTATATCCAAATAAATTCAAAGGTGTCAAAAATTGTCATTAAACATATATAGATACAATTACAAAAAATTTCAGGAGAAGAGATGAAAAATATCATCAAAATATTTGTGGCTGCACTTGTTGTGTTTGGGGTTGCTCATGCTGACGGCGATCAGTTTAATATATCCACGGTTGATGGCAAGCTGCTTAGATTTCAAGGCACGCCAAACGGCATAGTCACTACACCATATCAGGGCAAGATCGTATTTATAGAGTTTTGGGGGACCTGGTGTGCTCCTTGTTTGATGAGTATACCTCATCATGTCAAATTGCAAGAAAAATACAAAGATCAACTAAGAGTCATCTCTATCGAGACTACACCGAGAGTGACGGATAAAGAGTTGGTAGAGTATAAAAAAGAGCCATGGAAACATATAGATATGACCAAAATATCTTGGTATCTACAACACAAAGCTACTTCCCAAGCCCAAAAAGACTCCCTTGTCAAGCCTATTCAGGGGCTTAAAGATTTTATAGCATCAAAAAAGCCTATCAACTATGATATCATTTCAGACAAGGCTGCGGGTAATTTCATAGACTACATAGCCCAAAGGACGCAGTGGCCAGGCTATATACCATTTTTGCTTGTGCTTGATGGAGACGGCAATGCAGCCGCTATTGTGCCAGGTATGCCATCAGAGCAAAAACTTGAAAATATCATCCAATCTATTCTATCAAAATCCAAGAAAAAGCAAGAGCCCAAAGAGGTCAAGCCAGCCGCTTGATCAAACAAGTAGCACTCTGCTGCTTATAGCTCCATGTGCTCCAATCACCAATGACTGCTCTATATCAGCCGTCTTGGATGGACCGGAGATAAACACTCCAAATCTGCTATCATTAAACTCTATCATCTTGTAAGCCTCATGCATTGAGGAGACTATCTTCTCTCTATCTAGTATAAAAAGTATATGTTTGGCGATAAAGTATAATGCCTTGTGCCTATCAAGAGGGTTTTGCACCCATACGGCTCCATTCTCAGCCACTCCAAACTCAGCCTTGACGATTGCAAGCTCGATACCATCCAGTAGATGAGGATCCTCAAGTTTATTTGGATCTATTGCCCCCTCTATCAAACCGATCTCAGTGGTAGCTATCTTTTTGACATCTGGATAGAGTCTCTTTACTATGGTGTTGATATCTTCAGGGCTATCTATCAACTCCCCGCCAACCGATGCAAGCGTATCTGCAAAGTGTGCAATCTTATCATCAAAATCTACCCCAAGCCCCTCCAGTATAGGCAAATCTACTCTCTTTTTGTTGGCTTCTCTTATGTTTGATAGTATCTTATCTTTGCTTCTATTGGCGATGGATTTCACTATTTTTTCTCCCTTTTGCTCATCATCTCTTTGAAGCTTCTCTTTGGCATTTTCGGCAGCTCCCTGCCCCTGCCCCATATATTCCACCTGCCATATAGCAGGCTTCTAGGCAATTTGGGCAAAACAGCTCTAGCTATTTTTCCAAAAGTTGACATCACTATAGGATGCTTCATCACCCACCCCATCAATCTAAGAGAGACTCTCTTTTTGGTAGATATCAAACCTTTTTGGACTATATCTTTTCTGTGGGCAAACAGTTGCTCTCGCAGATCTACTTTGCTTGGGCAGACATTGTTGCACGATGAGCATAGGGTGCAAGCAAACGGCAAAGAGGAGTATTTTTGGTTGTCTATAAATGCCCCAAGAGTCGATCCGATCGGACCGGGGATGGTATATCCATAGCTATGCCCTCCGCTTCTGCGATACACAGGGCAGCTATTCATACAAGCTCCACACCTGATACACTGAAGTGATTTGGAGTAGTTTTGACTGCCCAAAAGCTTACTTCTGCCATTATCGACTATGACGATATGCATCTTGGCACCCTCTATGGCACCGTGAAAGTGTGAAGTGTATGTAGTGATAGGCTGACCGGTAGCCGATCTGGCAAGAAGCCTGACAAACACTCCCAGATGCTCCAAAGATGGGATAATCTTATCAATCCCCATACTAGCTATATGGAGCTTTGGCAACGAAGTGCCCATATCGGCATTGCCCTCATTGGTGCATACCACTACCCCACCACTTTGAGCGATGGCAAAGTTTACCCCGGTTATGGCAGCATCTGCATCCAAAAACTTCTGCCTTAGATGCCCTCTTGCAGCAGCTGTTAGATAAGCAGGATCGCTATTGCCCTCCTCTGTCCCAAGCTTAGCTTGAAATGTATCAGAGACCTGCTCTCTATCTAGATGAATAGCGGGCAAAACTATATGTGATGGCGGCTCATCTCTAAGCTGTATAATCCTCTCTCCCAAATCGGTATCAACCACCTCTATGCCGTGCTTTTGTAGATATGGATTGAGTCCGCACTCCTCAGTAAGCATCGATTTGCTCTTGACCACCATTTTGGCATCATGCTCCAAAAGTATAGTATGCACTATCTCATTATGCTCCTGTGCATCTGCCGCCCAATGGATATGAATACCTCGCTTGAGTGCATTTTGTTCAAACTCCTCAAGATAATGATCTAGATGGCTAAGAGTATGTGCCTTGATGCCGTCTGCTGCTTCCCTGAGCCTCTCCCAATCATCGACACTTTTGGATGCCCTGTCACGATTTTGGCGGACATACCATAGTGCACGATCATGCCAATGCATACGCTCACTATCTTGGACAAATTTCGCAGCTGATTTTGGGTGAGATACAAAATCCATCAAAGCTTCCTACTTTGGTCTCTCGCCCGCAAGGATCTGTGCTATATGCATTACCTTAAGAGGCTTGCCTTCGCGATTGATGATACCCTCCATATGCATCAAGCAGCTCATATCAGCTCCCGTCATCACCTCTGCACCGCTTCGTAGATGATCGGCTATGCGATCTTGCCCCATAGCCACAGATATATCAGGCTCTACCACGCTAAATGTCCCGCCAAAACCACAGCACTCATCATACCTCTCTAGCTGCACTATCTCAATATCAGGAATGAGTCTTAGCAGATTTTCTATCTTGGAGTAGTGTGGGATATTCAATTCACTCGCAGCCCCAAGCCCAAGCAATCTATGCCCATGGCAGGAGTTGTGCACCCCTACTTTGTATGGAAAGGAGATATCCACTCTATCAAGCTTGATCACATCATGCAAAAATTCAGTAATCTCATATATAGAGTTTTTGACCTTTTCAAACCTCTCATTGCCTCCTGCAAAATAGTCATCATAACCCTCCTTGACCATCACCACACAGCTTGCAGTCGGAGCCACCACATAGTCATATTTTGAAAAAATATCCACAAATCTATGAGCCAGCACCCCCACATCAGTGGTGCATCCACTGTTTGCCATAGGTTGACCGCAACAGGTCTGCTCGGGTGGATAGTGCACATCAAGCCCAAGCTTTTGCAACAAATTCAAAGTAGCCCAAGCCACATCAGGATATAGCTCATTGACAAAACATGGCACAAATAGTCCAATCTTCATCACACATTACCTATAGAGTTGATCGATATATATCGGCTTCACGCCCTTGAGTATAGAGCCTGCACTTCTGAGTGCTTGCAAGGTAGCACGATGTGGGTGACCTATGGCTATGGCGTAACCTCTTTTTTTGGCTATTTTGACCGCTTTTTTGAGCTGATTGTGGATATAGGCTACATTTTGGATATTGTCTATAAAGATATCTCTAGAGATATAGGTATCGCCAAACTGATGAGCGATTTGACGCACTTTGCTCCTGCCGGTTGTTCTGCTGTCGACAAAGATAAAACCCTGCTGCCTAAGATAGCCATACATTCTCTTCATCGCATTATAGTTACGGGTAAATACACTTCCGACATGGTTGTTGACATATCGTGCTGTTGGGAAAAGTTTGCGTATCTGTGCCGCTCTTGCTCTCATTTTGCTATCGCCATCACTCACCCACAACATCCCCTGTATCGAGTTCATCTTGGCATCATGCGACTGCATAGGCAAATGTATCATAAAGTGCCTAAGCCCCTTCGCCAGCAGATAACTATGCTCATTCATCCTAGTTGGAGGAAATATAGACGGAGTCACCGCATAACCAAGAGATCTAATCGCTTTGAGTTGTCTTGCTTGGGATACATCATCAATGATTATCACCAGCTTTGGCTCATCTCCTTTGCGATAAAGAAGTTTTGCTTTGGATTTGGAGTGCTCTCTTGCAACCTCTTCAGCCTTGTGCTTGCGAAGCTTCTCTATCATATCCATCATCCCAAAACCGGCCTCATCGCTCACAACCTTTTGCTTAGGCTTAGAGCTTATCTTCATAAACATTTTTGAGGTATCTGCTTTTTTTGTTTTATGTTTTGTAGTATGTCGGCTCTTTTTTGTATCATGATCAGGAGTGCCAGCTTTATTACTCATCCCCAGATAATATCCAGAGCCAATAAGTATCATCACAAAAGCCAATGCAGGCATCAAAAAATTCAGATATTTAGAAAGTGTCGCCTTTTTCTCCCTGCGGACAGTAGATTTGCGTTTGGGTGAGGGTTTTTTATTTTTTGCTTTTGGCATTTATTTCTCTGTATTTTTTTAAATATTATATCAAAATAAATTATATCTTAGATGGCACACCAAGCAAAGAGAAGTATATGAGATTGTAAAATATATGAAGCACTATCGCAGGAGTGACGCTGTCAAACCTCTCTCTAAAGTATCCATACAAAAGAGATGGCAGCATCACCAAAAATGCCCATTCAGGAGTGTGATATACCAAATGAATAGCACCAAATAGCAGTGTAGTGATCGCATTTGCACTGCTAATCAACCACCATCTGTGATTGCCAATATCTCTACCGAGCAAAAAGCCCTGTATCCACCCCCTGAAACTAATCTCCTCGATGATTGGCTGAAGCAATATAGACATAACAAAAAAATGCCAATCTCCAAAGAGCCAAAAATAGTCATGGTTGAATGTATGAGTATAATACCCCATCACAACCACCACCAACACCCCCAACAACATAGCCAACAAAAATTGCATCTGTATAGTTTTCATTTTATCCATTTGTAGTATAGGTTAAATTAATGGTATATCAAACAAAAATATATTATAAATGTATGATGTATTATACAAAAGGCTATATATGATTGAAGCTCTCCACTTCCACACACATTGTGGGAGCGAGAAAGCGGATGAATGTGGAAATTGTGCTTAGTTGGTCTCTTTGTCGACTATTTTGTTTGCACTGATCCATGGCATCATCTC
>CAZVPN010000095.1:0-5382 GCA_964628135.1 uncultured Campylobacterales bacterium | reverse complement strand
GCTGCACCCATCTCTGCCATAGAAGCAGTGTGCGTAGGCTTGTCAGTTACGCCATTGATCATATCTCTAATAGAAGATGCAACAGCCTTACCCATCATAGCACTTGGCATACCTGTTCTTGGTGGAGTAGGGTTGATAGGAGTGCCGTTTGGCGACTTCATAGGTTTGGAGATGAAGTGAGGAGGTGCAAATGCGATACCAACAGCAAACATATTAGAATAAGTTGGATTTTGCAATGTTTTTGGCCAATCTTCAGGACTCCACTCTTCAAAAGGTTTTGGTGTATAATCTGCATCAACCTTCATCATTGTATTGGCTGCAAAGATTACATCGCTCATATCTTCGCCGTTTTTGTCGATAGCTTTCATACCTGAGCCTGCAAATGGAGGTATAAGCATTGCAAAATCATACTCCTCTTCTCCATATGTTCCATCAAGTCTTTCATAGTGGACTCTATCAGCCTCTACTTTGTTGACATGAACTCTTTTGATCCATCTGATGCCTCTTTCTGTATAAAGAGATTCAGCAAATACCTTTCCGCTTGTGATGTATCCACCAGATTTGATATGCATACCACCCACACCAAAATCACCAAGTTCATACTCATTGGTAATGTATGTGATAGTAGCCTTATCTCTAACGCCTTGCTCTTTAAGATAGTGATCTACATTGAAAATATACTCAAACGCAGCTCCCTGACAAGTACACATGCCATGTCCAAGACCGATAAGGAATTTTTTGTGTGCACCGGCTTTCATCTCTTCCACTACAGCCTTTAGTTCTTGAGCAGCATGAACAGCATGATCTGCGGTACACACTGATACAGTATGCTCACCAAGTTGCCCATTACCATCGCCTAGTCCAGGAGTAGCATCAAAGTTGAGCTTTGGCCCTGTTGCATTGATAAGATAATCATACTCTATCTCTTCTGTTTGACCCTCTTTGTCTTGTCCTGTATATTCTATCGTTACAAAAGGAGTATCACTACCCTCTTTGCCCTCTGGGTGTATACTCAAAGCTTTTGCCTGTCTATAGTCGATACCGGCTTTTTTGTAAATCGGAGCCAAAGGAAAAGTAACATCTTTTTTGGTCATCTCTCCAACCCCAACAAAAATATTTGATGGTATCCAATTCCATAAAGAATTTGGTGTTACCACCACTACCTCATGTTTGCCTCCTATCCATTTGGCAAGGAATGTGGCTGCTGTATGCCCAGAAACACCACCCCCCAAAACTACTACTCGTGCCATAGTTGTCCTTTCTTGATTTTTTAGATTGTTTATTTTAAGACAAAGATAATTAAATTAAGTTAAAAACAATGATATTTTATTATTAAGTTTTCTAATATGTAAATAAATGTTACTTTTTTCTTGCATAGTTATAGCTAATGTGGAAAATATATTATGCTACAATTCTCTTTATGATAAAAAATAAAATTATACTATTTGATTTAGATGGTACGCTGATTGATTCTACTGAGGCAATTCTGGAAAGTTTTAATGTTGCATTTGAAAGTTTTGGCGTAGATGTGCCTAGTGATGAGGTGATCAAATCACTCATAGGTTATCCTTTGGATGAGATGTTCACATTAATGGGGATAGATGCGTCAGATATTGAAAAATATATTAGAGCCTATAAAGAGCATTATCGTAAAATAAGCAGTCAAAAAACGGTTTTGCTTCCTCACGCTAAAGAAGCAGTAGAGTTAGCTAGTAAAATTGCACATCTTGGAGTAGTGACGACAAAAACTTCACAATACTCCAGAGAGCTGTTAGAGCATTTGGGTTTAATGAAATATTTTGATCTATTGATAGGTCGGGAAGATGTGGTAAATCCCAAGCCGGATCCAGAGCCAATAAAAAAAGCTTTGGCAAAGTTACCAAAGGTTACACGCGGCATATGGATGATAGGTGATACCTGCATGGATATGGATGCTGCGTACGCAGCCAATATCGATAGTATCGCTGTTTTGTGCGGATATGCCGATAAGCAGACTCTGGAAAAATGTAGTTCTTTAATATTAGAAAATGCTTTTGAGGCGATACAAAAAATAACACTTTTATAACTATTGGCACAAAAAAAATTATTTTCAACCTCACTTAAGAGAGTAGCCATTACAATACCTCATAATTGACATACTTACCAAGGAGATAACATGGTAGAAATAAGATGGCATTCTCGTGCCGGTCAAGGTGCTGTAACAGGTGCAAAAGGTCTTGGCTCTGTAGTAGCAACTACAGGCAAGCAGGTGCAGGCATATGCACTTTATGGCTCAGCCAAAAGAGGTGCAGCGATGAATGCATATAATAGAATAGATGATGAACCTATCACTAATCAGGAGACGAAAATGTTTCCGGATTATGTATTTGTGATCGATCCGGCTTTGGCATTTACGGATGATATTACAAAAAACGATAAACCAACTACAAAATATATCATCACAACACACTTGAGCAAAGATGAACTAATATCTCAGATCCCTGCGTTACAAGACAAAAAAGATAGGGTATTTGTAGCTGATTTTATGAAAATATCATTGGATACAATAGGCAGAGCAATGCCAAATACTCCGGTTCTTGGCGCGTTTATGAAGGTTTCCAAGATGTATGATCTGGATTTTTTCCTCGATAATATGAAAAAAGTTCTTGCTAAGTTTCCTCAAAAGATCATAGATGCCAACATGGAAGCTATTACAAGAGCATATAACGAAGTAAAATAGGAGAATAGTATGAGTAGAGGCGTATTGGCAACAGAAAAAAGAGGCGCTAGAGAGCTTGGTGCTGAGGAAAAAGTTGGCTGGGACGAGGTAACACAGGGAGTTGTTTTAAACTCATTTGAGGGCAATGCTTCTGGCATAGCTCACAAAAAGCCGGAAGAGAGAAATTATTCAGATTTTAACTCTTATACTGCGACAGTGGCATCGTGGAGAGTAGTAAAGCCTGTATATAATAGAGATATCTGCATAGATTGTCAGAACTGTTGGGTATGGTGCCCTGATACATCTATAGTATCCAGAGACAAGCAGATGTTAGGAATCGATTATGATCACTGTAAAGGGTGCGGAGTATGCGTAGAAGTCTGTCCTACTAATCCAAAATCACTATTGATGTTTACAGAGGCAGTAGCCAATGATGAAGCTTTGTCAAACTGGCCAGAGAAAAAGAAAAAAGAGAAGAAGTAGAAAGGATCAATATGGCAAAAGAATTTGAACTCAATGAAGTAGAGGTCTGGGATGGTAACCATGCTGCTGCACAGGCTTTGAGACAAGCTCAAGTTGATGTAGTAGCTGCGTATCCCATTACGCCGTCTACGCCAATTGTAGAGGGGTATGGAAACTTTATGGCAAATGGCTATGTAGATGGTGAATTTGTAATGGTTGAATCAGAACACGCTGCAATGAGTGGTTGCGTAGGTGCAGCTGCAGCAGGCGGTCGTGTAGCTACGGCAACCTCTTCACAAGGATTTGCCTTGATGGTAGAGGTGCTTTATCAAGCCTCTGGTATGCGTATGCCGATCGTTCTAACCGTATCAAATAGAGCTTTGGCGGCTCCTCTAAATGTGCGAGGAGATCATTCAGATATGTATCTTGGTCGTGACAGTGGCTGGATACAGCTTGATGCCTTTGATGCACAACAAGCATATGATTTGACGCTTTGCGCATTCAAGGTAGGTGAACATTTGGATGTAAGACTTCCTGTAATGGTGCACCAAGATGGTTTTACTACATCTCACAAGGCACAAAATGTATATCCTCTCAAAGATGCTGAAGCTTATAAATTTATCGGCAAGTATGTGCCGGTAAATGATATGCTGGACTTTACCAGACCGGTTACTCACGGTGCACAGACAGAAGAGGATTGGCACTTCGAACATAAAGCAAAGCAACACAAAGCTTTGATGGATTCACGCAAAGTGATAGATGAGGTGTTTGCAGAGTTTAAAAAACTTACAGGCAGAGAATATAAAAGAGTAGAGCAATATCATATGGAAGATGCGGAGGTAGCCATCGTGGCGCTCGGATCAAGCGTAGAGACTGCTGCACTTGCTGCAAAGCAACTTCGAGAAGAGGAGGGGATAAAGGCCGGGGTAATAGCTCCAAGAGTATTTAGGCCATTCCCGTTTGATCTTGTTGCAGATGCTTTGGATATACCAACTCTCAAAGCTGTCAGTTGCTTAGATAAATCCTCCCCTGGCGGCGCTATGGGCGCACTATTTAATGAAGTATCAGCAGCAGCATACACAACCAATTCAAGACCTATTATGACAAACTATATATATGGTCTTGGCGGCAGAGATTTCTCCGTAGATGAGGCAAAAAGAATATTTAAAGAGCAAAAAGCACACGCTGATGCAGGACACATTACAACCCCTATCCAACAATTCTCTGGAGTTAGAGGAGAAAAGCTTGGATTTTTTGAGACAAGAAGGAGCTAAGATATGGCAATTACATCAATAAAAAACCTAAAAGAATTTTCTATAAACAATGATAGATTTGAGGGGGCTCACCTTCTATGTCCGGGCTGTGCCCACTCAATGATTGTTAGAGAGCTTATGAACTCTACAGATGACAATCTTGTGGTAGCTACCAATACGGGTTGTTTGGAGGTGTCAACAGCTGTTTATCCATATACATCCTGGGATACATCTTGGATACATATAGGATTTGAGAACGCTGCAACATCGGCAAGTTGTGCAGAAGCAATGTATAAAGCACGCAAACGCAAAGGAACTCTTCCGGATGCTGATGCGCCGGTGAAGTTTGTAGCATTTGGCGGCGACGGCTCTACATACGATATCGGATTTCAGTGGCTAAGCGGTGCTGTCGAGAGAGGACACGACTTTACATATATCTCTCTTGACAATGAAAACTATGCCAATACAGGTGGTCAGAGATCATCAGCTACACCAGTAGGTGCCCATACCTCAACAGCTCAGGCTGGATCAGTATCATATGGCAAAAAGCAGAAAAAGAAAGATATGGTAGCCATCATGGCAGCTCATGGGGCACCATATGTAGCTCAGCTTGCACCGAACAAATGGAAAATAATGGCAAAAGGTTTCCAAAAAGCACTTGACACAGAGGGGCCATGCTTCATAAATACAGTTTCAGCATGCACCACAGAGTGGAAATTTGATCCAAAAGATACAATCAGTGTAACAGATTTGGCTACAGATACATTGATGTTCCCAGTATATGAGATCATAAATGGACACGAACTAAATATCCTGTATCGTCCAAAAAATGTCCTTCCTGTAGAGGATTACTTGGCAGCACAAGGAAGATACAGGCATCTCTTTAAGCCTGAGAACAGACATGTGATTGATAGGATACAGAAAGAGGTGGATGAGAAGTGGGAGCAGTTGCAGCGTCGCGAAGAAGCA
>CAZVPN010000094.1:0-5550 GCA_964628135.1 uncultured Campylobacterales bacterium | reverse complement strand
GCAGTATCATTCTCAGCTATGACCAGCTTAAGCTTTTGCCCATTATCAAATGTGAAAGTCGCATATTTTCCAGTGTTACCATCAAGTTTGATCAAAACAGTATTTGGATCTATTCGATGTATTGATACTGTACTTGCATTATAAATATATTTTGATCTTCCTAATGTATCATTGCCGTCATTTGGGGCTATATATACGGCATACCATTTACCGGCAACAACATCAAGTTTTGCATTGGAGTTGTTCTTTATTGAGTAGTAACGTTGGGACAAGCTATTGCTGTCTTTGACTGATTGGGTATTAAATGTCCATGTTCTACTTCTGGTTTCACCATCATACTTGTATTCAACAGTTGCGTTATAGCTGCTGTTCCAATCAAGTCTGCTCTCTGGAAAAAGGACATACTGACACTGATTGAGTTCATTGTTTGGATCGTTATATTTATCCATCTGCTTAATAGCTTTGATCTCTTTTCCTTCAGCGCTTTTTAATGATATCTTTACATCGCTGACATGACTGCAGTAGTTTGCATCATCTGTTTGGCTAAATTGCACGCTCACAGGATATCCACTTACTTGATAGTCAGGAAGAGGATCTGGAGTTTCGCCAAAAAATGCAGGAGGAACAGTAGAGCCATTTTCAGGTGGCCATACTACCAGATCAGGAGTTTCAGCCTTATCAGAGACTACACTATCATATTTGTCAGCATCAATTTTTTTGTTTTTATCGGCACATACATTGTAGTAGTACTTGCCATTTCCGCTATATGCATTATCATCTGCACACAGATCAGATAGTTTTGAGTTTCCCATATCATACACATAATGTGATCCAAGTTTGCCGATACCCATCTCATCATTGCCGGCATTCAAAAAACCAAATCTGTGATATATAGCAGCCATCAGATCATCTATACTTGCAGTTACGCTGCCTTGCCCATATGATACATTCTCTGATACCATTCTGTTGGAGTATCCTGTGTAAAGAACTCTATCGGTAGGTTTTTGCCCTGTGTATCCAGCTTTATCACTCTGCTCAAAGTGACCGGTAACATTGTTTCTCTCGAGATAGATACTATGATTTTGTGCTGCATCATCAAGGTGGTTATTCTGATACATTACAGGCAATCCCGCCTCTGTCCTAAGTTTATTTATATAATCCAATGCATTTGCATCTGCGATTGAAGAAAAAAGAAAAAATGTAGATGTTAGGTAAAGAGCGCTTTTAAAGGTTTTCATCGTATCCTCCGACAAAAGCGAAAAATACTGCGGAGGACGAATTGTAGATGCAACAAGCATCACAATGGCAACCCGTCTAACTCAAACGTGAGTCACGTGGCTTTCCGTCCCTACTTCGCAGTAGGTTTGGCTTTTTCATTATTTATGCTGTAAGTGTATCATGAATTTGTCAAAAAAATGTCAAATTATTGCAGGCGGGCAAAAAGAAGGGTCTAAAGTATGCCTCTAAGCACAATCGCGTAGTGCATCACAAAGAGGTTAAGGATAAAAATCAGCATAGAAGATGCTCTTGAAAGCATCTGCTCTGTTGCTGTTCTATCTCGATCATTTGTGCGGTATGCCACAATGAAATGTATAGCCGTAACCACAGTCAATATAGCAACAATAAGTACTTTTTTGGTCACGGCATTGGAAACCGGTACGCTCATATCATAAAACATCATATGAAATAGATGAAAATTGATACCGAGAATGACACCGGTAGCAAGCAGAATGATCAGGGTAATTAGCTCAAACCAGCCAAAAATAGGTCCTACAATCGGATAAACTCTGCGCTGCTTCTCTTTGTCCCTCAATGAGACTCCAAGCACGAACATAAATATTGAGCCGCCTATCCAGGAGATCGCTGCTATCAGATGTATATGAAAAACTATACCGCTCATAAAAATCCCTAACTATCCAGCTTGAGCACTGCCATAAATGCCTCTTGAGGCACCTGCACTTTGCCGATAGCTTTCATTCTTTTTTTACCGGCTTTCTGCTTTTCAAGCAATTTTCTTTTTCTGGTGATATCACCTCCGTAACATTTTGCTGTTACATTTTTGCCCATTGATTTGACATTTGATCGTGCTATTATATTGTTTCCGATACTTGCCTGAATAGCTACTTCAAAAAGCTGTCTCGGAATAAGCTCTTTGAGCTGATTTACAAATGCAAGCCCCCTGCTACGAGCTTTTTCCTGAGGTACTATAATAGAGAGTGAATCCACTATTTCACCTGCAACTCTGATATCCAGTTTGACGAGGTCTCCCTCCCTAAATCCGATAGGCTCATAGTCAAAGCTGGCGTAACCTTTGGTGATAGATTTCAACTTGTCATAAAAATCCATTACGATCTCGTTCATGGGTATATCATACTCCATCAAAACACGAGTTTCATTAAGATAATCCATCTTTACCTGGATTGCGCGTCTATCATTGAGTAGTTTGATAAGGTTGCCTACAAACTCTTGAGGAGTCAAAATCGTTGCCTTGACGTATGGTTCATAGATGGTATCGATATTTTGTGCAGGAGGCAGCTCTGAAGGGTTTTGGATCTCTATTTCGCTTCCATCGGTTTTTTTGACCCTATATACAACTGTCGGTGCCGTTGCAATAAGTTCCAGATCAAACTCTCTCTCCAGGCGCTCTTTGATGACCTCCATATGCAACATACCCAAAAAACCTGTCCTAAAACCGGAACCAAGTGCCGATGAGCTTTCAGGTTCATAGCTTAGTGAACTGTCATTTAGTTTTAGTTTGTCCAGAGCATCTCTTAAGTCCTCAAACTTGTCCGTCTCTATAGGATATATACCAGCAAAGACAAATGGTTTGGCAGATTCAAAACCGCCAATAGGTTCTGATGTAGGGATTTTGGCATCTGTAATAGTATCACCGACCTGCAGAGCTTCAACTGTCTTCAGTCCCGTTACTACTATGCCGACTTCTCCTGTTGAGAGTTCTGCTGTTTTTACAGGTTTTATCGGATTTGGGTACATCAGATCAAGTACCTGATGCTCCTCTTTGGTGCCCATTATTTTGATCTTTTGACCTTTTTCAATCTTGCCGTCAAATACCCGCACTAGTGCCAAAGCTCCAAGATAGTTATCAAACCAGCTGTCATATATGAGGGCTTTGGCGGGGGCATTCTCATCGCCATTTGGATGCGGTATTTTCTCTACAATCATCTCCAAAAGCTCTTTTACCCCCTGCCCTGTCTTGGCTGAAACAAGAGCATGCTCGGTAGCATCTACTCCTATTGCCTCCTCAAGCTCTGCAAGTACTTTGTCCGGATCTGCAGCAGGAAGATCGATTTTGTTCACTACAGGGATTAACTCAAGATCATTTTCTATAGCTATATATACATTAGCTATAGTTTGTGCCTCCACTCCTTGAGCAGCATCCACTACCAACAAAGCACCCTCACATGATGCCAGAGATCTGCTTACCTCATAAGAAAAATCCACATGACCGGGAGTGTCGATGAGATTTAGGATATAGTGCTCTCCATCTTTGATATAGTCAAGTCTTACAGATTGCGCTTTTATGGTGATACCGCGCTCTTTTTCTATCTCCATCGTATCCATTACTTGGGCTGACATCTGCCTATCCGTGATCGCGCCACACTCTTGTATAATACGGTCTGCCAAAGTCGACTTTCCGTGATCTATATGAGCTATTATGGAGAAGTTTCTTATGTTGCTTTGAGGCACTTTTTTTGCCATCTGTTTCCTTGTCTCTTGCAGAGCGAACTCTGCTGCTTGTTTTGATCGAGTAATTTTATCTATATTTTATGAATGTAGGGCAAACAGTGAATTAACACTCTCATTATTTTGAACTCTCCTAATCACTTCGCCTAACATTTGGGCGGTAGAGAGAACCTTTATTTTGTTACACGACTTTTTCAACGGAATTGTATTGGCAACAACAAGCTCGTCAAGTTCACCATCCTCTATGCGCTCATATGCCGGGCCGGAGAGCACGGGGTGGGTACAGCATGCCATCACAGATGTTGCTCCAAGCTCTTTGAGCGCTTTTGCACCTTTCATCATTGTGCCCGCGGTATCTACCATATCATCTATCAGTATAACATCCTTGCCTTTTACATCACCGATGACATTCATTACCTCTGCCACATTTGCCTTTTCGCGTCGTTTATCGATAATAACCATATCCAAACCAAGCTCTTTGGCGAAGTATCTTGCTCTTGACACACCCCCCACATCAGGAGAAGCAATTATTGGATTTTTGAATTTTTTTGCTTTTATATAATCCATAAAGAGTATTGCGCCATAGAGGTTATCTACAGGAATATTGAAAAACCCCTGTATCTGTGAGGCGTGCAGATCCACTGTCACCATTCTTGTGATTCCTGCAGTCTCCATCATATCTGCAACAAGTTTTGCAGATATAGGCACGCGTGGCGCGGCTTTACGATCCTGTCTGGCATATCCATAATATGGAACTATTGCCGTGATAGATTTTGCAGATGACCTTTTAAGCGCGTCAGTTACAATGAGCAGCTCCATTAGGTTTGCATTTGCCGGTGCAGAGGTGGGCTGAATGATATACACATCTTTGCCGCGCACACTCTCATTGATCTGAACAGAGATCTCGCCATCAGAAAAACGCTTTATTGATATTGGAGAGAGTGGCATCTCCAAGTATTTGGCAACCTCATTGGAGAGCGCCTCATTGGCAGTTCCGGAAAAAAGCATATAGTTGCTCATTAATTAAACCTTTTTTATTATGATTGATAGATATTTCTGCAATATTTTACTCTAATGTTGATAAAAAGAGGATGACTAAAACCTATTTTAAAGTTTGATGTCACTACACTATCAAAAATAATACTCAAGGCAGTTGGATGATACGACAATTTTTCCGCAAAATCGCAACAAAAAAAGATAAATTTGACCACCTTTTAGATAAGTATCACCTACCCAGAGAGTATTTTAACTTTAACAGAAAGATGATCACCAGGGGTGTGCTGGTCGGTCTTT
This sequence comes from uncultured Campylobacterales bacterium, assembly GCA_964628135.1. GTDB lineage: Bacteria > Campylobacterota > Campylobacteria > Campylobacterales > Sulfurovaceae > JAAXPZ01. The sequence goes on along the minus strand of CAZVPN010000094.1, from coordinate 552 downwards.
TTTGGGGATTTATACCCATGCCTTTTCAGATGGCGGGAGTTATGATTACTACCCCTTTATGGAAATTCAATGTACCTCTGGGGCTCGCCACAGTATGGCTCTCCAACCCCTTTACCTACGGTCCATTGTGGTATCTTGAGTATAAGACCGGCAACCTTTTAATGGGCAAAGATGGCTTGGAAAATGTTCAGTTGAGTATGGAGTGGTTTCAGAGTCACTGGGATGAAATCGTCATGCCTCTCTATGTCGGAACGGCATTTTATGCTACTGTAGGTTCTTACATTATATATAGATTTCTTGATTGGCTCTGGATCAAATCTGTTCACAAAGAGTGGGGAGATAGAAAAAATAGATGATCAAATCGTTCTGATTAAGCTTTGATTTAACCCAAACAAATTATAATTCTGCTCCACAAAATAGAGGACAGGTGGGTGAGTTGGCTGAAACCACACCCCTGCTAAGGGTGCGTGCTCGAAAGGGTACCGAGGGTTCGAATCCCTCCCTGTCCGCCATACTTCAATATTTTTTATTCATATCTATTCCAAAACTACT
>CAZVPN010000093.1:3343-5651 GCA_964628135.1 uncultured Campylobacterales bacterium | reverse complement strand
ATATTGTCCAAAAATATATCCAAAATAAACTCTTTGGCTATCGGATCGTTTGACGGTATTCATCTGGCACACCGAGAGCTTATCAAAAATGCCGATATGGTGCTAGTGATAGAAAGAGGCAGCGGCTATCTAACCCCTGGCTACAAAAGAAGCCTATATTGTGATAAACCTATGACATTTTATATATTTGACAAGATAGCCCACCTGACACCGTCAGAGTTTGTATCCAAGCTCAAAAGTGACTTTCCCGACCTAAAAAAGATCGTCGTTGGATATGACTTCAGATTTGGTATAGACAAAAGCGGTGACGCCAATACACTCAAAGAGATATTTGATGCAGATACACTCATCATCGACGAATTTAAATTGGATAACATACCGATACACTCTCGCATCATCAAAAAATATATCCAAGATCAAAATATCAAACTTGCCAACAAAATGCTAGGCAGAAGATACCGCATCGACGGCAAAGTAATCCAAGGACAAGGACTTGGAGGCAAAGAGCTGGTGCCTACTCTAAATCTCAAGACAGAAGATTATCTACTCCCACACGGCGTATATGCCACCAAGACAAAGATTGGTGATGTATGGTTTGATAGCATCAGCTTCATTGGTCATAGAGTCAGCACTGATGGCAGCTTTGCCGTAGAGAGTCACATCTTGGATCAAAATATAGGCAAAGTAAACGGTGATATCTGGATAGAGTTTGTAGATTTTATAAGAAGCAATCAAAAATTTGACTCCATCGCTAGCCTAAAAGAGCAGATAGATATCGATATCACACAGGCAAAAAGGATACTCTCAAATGAAGGATAAAGTCTTTGAACAACCTATAGAAAAAAAGTTTGAATTTGATCAAGCTGTTGCATCTGTTTTTGATGATATGCTCAGCAGATCCGTTCCGTTTTATAATGAGGTCAGAGGACTCATAATCGATCTAATCAATGCAAATAGTTTTGAGAATATGAAGGTGCTTGATCTGGGATCATCTACCGGCAAATTTCTACTTGAACTCAATAGCAAAAAAGAGACCAAAATGATCCTAAAAGGCATAGACAACTCAAAAGCAATGATAGAGAGATCCATACAAAAATCGCAAGCTTTTGGAGCAGATATAGAGTTTGTGCTTGGTGACATACTTAGCTATCCTTATGAGAGTGAAGATGTAATAGTCTCAAACTATACACTGCAATTCATAAGACCAATACAGAGAATCGAGCTGGTAAAACGCCTATATAATGGGCTATCTGAGGGCGGCATCTTTGTATTTTCAGAAAAGATTACATTTGAAGACAAGAGAGTTGACAAGCAGATGATTGATATATATTACAACTTTAAGAGATCTCAAGGCTATAGTGATTATGAGATATCCCAAAAGAGAGAAGCACTAGAAAATGTGCTGATACCTTTTACAATAGATGAAAATATTGCCATGTGTCGTGATGCAGGTTTTTCAAAAATTGAGACGATATTTCAGTGGGCGAACTTTGTAACTTTTATTGTTAAAAAGTAATTTTTTTCTACTTAAAAATATTTGTTTTTCTTATAATATCGTATCTACGGGGCTTACTAATTAATATGAGTTATTCACAGCTTTTTCACACTGTGAATAACTTAAAAATCGATTAAATTAGATAAAAAAATTACAATTTGGTTACACTGCCCCGCTACATCGAACTTTGTTCCATTCTTTTTGGATTTCTTAGAGTTATTTCATTCTTTTTAAGCTATAATCTACCAATTTTATATATCAAGGAATTTACATGAGTTGGAGTCCAAATAGTTGGAGAGAGTTTCCTATCAAGCAACAGCCTGAATATGAGGATAAAGAGCTTCTAAAGAGTATAGAAAAAGAGATAGCCAAATATCCACCTCTTATATTTGCAGGTGAAGCGAGAAATCTGCAGAAGGAGCTCGTCAAAGCCGGTAGAGGCGAGGCTTTCATAATACAGGGTGGTGACTGTGCAGAATCATTTGATGCTTTCAATGCAGATATAATAAAGAATATTTTCAAACTTATACTACAAATGTCTGTGGTGATGACATACTCAAATGGCAAGCCGGTTGTCAAAATAGGCAGAATTGCAGGGCAGTTTGCCAAACCAAGAAGCTCTGATTATGAGGAGATTGACGGTATTAAACTGCCAAGCTATAGAGGGGACATAATCAATGATATAAAGTTTACTGCCGAAGCGCGCAAACCTGACCCAAAAAGAATGATCAAAGCCTACAATCAATCTGCTGCGACAATGAACCTGCTGCGCGCATTCAGCCGTGGCGGGTTGGCTGACCTGACAGAGGTGCA
>CAZVPN010000093.1:0-3243 GCA_964628135.1 uncultured Campylobacterales bacterium | reverse complement strand
ATCAATCTAATAGATGCACTCAATCCGGACAATGAAGAGGGAAAATTGAATCTCATAGTTAGAATGGGGGCAGATAAGATCAGCAAACTATACCCGCCGCTTCTTAGAGCTGTCAGAGATGCAGGCAAAAATGTAGTATGGACAATAGACCCAATGCACGGCAATGTTGAGAAGAGCAGCACCGGTTTCAAAACAAGAGATTTTGACAATATCCTATCCGAAGTCAAACAGTTTATGGATATACATGAGGCCGAAGGCACTATTGCTGCAGGTATTCATCTGGAGATGACGGGAGAAAATGTCACAGAGTGCACAGGAAGTCTATCAAGCCCAATTACCGAAGCTGATCTTGGCAGCAGATACCACACACAATGTGACCCAAGGCTCAATGCCAACCAGGCATTAGAGTTGGCATTTATGTTGGGATCAAACTAACACAACTTAAAAAAGTGGAGAGCTTGCTCCCACTAAATCTACTTTGATGTGTTGGCTGTCTCTTTTGCGACAGATTTGTATATGACAAAATTATTTTTACCATTTTCATAATAGTACTGCATACTCAGACCATGGATATCCAAGATGCTTTTGACTATATAAAGTCCCAGACCCAGCCCACTTTGTGAAGCATGAAATGGCTCATAATAATCTTTTATATTGCCTTTTAGTCTCTTTCCTTTATTGGATATTCTGATCTTATCATCTTTGACGACTATATCCACATTTTTCTCTTTGCTGTATTTTATACCATTATCAAGAAGATTTTTTATGGCGAGACTGAGCAGTTCAAAATCAGCATTGATCAAATAATCTTTTGAGATCACTTTGTTGACATAACTTTTTGGGTCATCCAGCATAAGCATATCTATACTGGACTCTATGATATCGCTTGCCTTGTACTGTTTAAAGACTGCATTGAAATTTTTGGAAGCTATCTTCTCGACCTTGGCAAATTCATCTATAAGAAGATTGAGCCTCTCAAAAATGGCATGAAACCGATGCTTCTGTCTTGGATCAGCAACCATCTCTGCTACGAGCCTCCCTTTGGCAATAGGAGTTTTGAGCTCATGCATTATGGCTCTAAGCAGGAGCTGTCTGGCTGATAGAAGCTCTCTGATCTTCTGTGCAGCATAGTCAAATGCATTTGCTACCTCTGCAATTTCATCTTTCTGGTCACTCTTGCAGGAGATATTGAAATCTCCACTTGAAAATTTAATGATCTCTTTCTTTAGATATGATAGTGGCTTGATAGAGCGTATTACCCATAGGTATAAAACAAAAAAGAGCAGTGATGCAGCTCCAAATGCGATGATAAGCTCAAATGGTACCTTTGGTCTGTTCATATTTTCCAAAATTATTTTAAATCTGTCATTATTGATGATTATATATCTATGCAGATCGATATTTGCAACGGCAAAACGTTTAACCGTACCGTTTTTATCCTTTGCAAGTCTATCAAGCTTCAACTCCCCTATTTTCTGGTCAGCTACACATATATTTTGTGATTTAAGATAATCCTCGTCTATCTTTCCATACTTGAGAAAATATAGATACAGATAGTGCATATTGGCTCTCTCCTGAAGCCTCAACATCTCCATAGATCTCTCCGTATTGCCTCTATACAAAAAAGCAAATATCAAAACCATAAAAATATAGGCAATAGCAAATATAAGATTTATTTTGGCGCGGAGTGAAGTTATGCGTATCATACTAATTTATAACCCACCCCTCTAACTGCCTGTATGAGTTTGGGATCACCAAGTTTGGCCCTGATCTTTGAGATGATAACATCCAAACTTTTTTGGGCACTGTCACTCATGGTGGTTGATGCGTTGATGAGTTGCTCTCGAGATAGTGCGATACCCTGCCTCTCTATCAGCTGAGACAAAATCTCAAACTCCGCAGGTGTCAGGTGCAATGCACTGCCTTTATAATAGATAGTATCTCCTTTGATCGAAAAATTACTTTGTGGCTCTGCACCTTTTGGCTCTTTGCTGTATCTGCGCAGCAGAGACAATATCCTTGCATGGAGCTCTTTTGGGTCATATGGTTTCGGGAGATAATCATCAGCACCAAGCCTAAGGCTCTCCACCTTATCACTGATATCACTTCTTGCCGATGAGATTATGATCGGAATATTATATTTTCGTCCAAGCTCCTCGCATGCCTCCAATCCATCCATTCCCGGCAATGTAAGATCAAGTATGATCAGATCGTACTTCTCAACACCCGCACTAAGCCCAAGGAACGGGTCCTCATAATTTGTAACTTTCATATCAAATTGAGCCAAGTACTCGCTCAAAATCTCTGCAAACTCCGGATCATCTTCTATCATAAGGATATTTATCATCTTGCCGCCCTTTGTCTCATATTGCTGTTATTATAGATAAATTTGTTTAATTGAAGAATAATCGGAACAATTCAAAATTCAAATACCCTCTTCATATGTGGCATTATCTCTTCAAAACTATATCTATTATCAGTGAATTGCTCAAATGCCAACGCACCCTGATAAATCAGCATATCTTTGCCATCTTTTGTCTCTTTGGTATAGCTATTAGCTAGTTTCAAAAATGGAGTCTGCTTGCCATATATCACATCTATACAGGCTTTGGCGTGTGGAATGATGCTATCAAGTAGGCTTTTGGGTGCAGGCAAGGCATCATCACTCAAACCTGCCGATGTCATATTGACGATCAGGTCATAATTATCCGGAGTAAAATTATCATATGTATAACACCCAAAACCCTCCTTGATAAACTGCTCCAGCCTATTGCTACTTCGATTGAGTATAGTCACTCTGTATCCATTATCTCTGAGTATGTTTGCAGTAGAGCGAGCCGTGCCACCTGCACCTAAAAAGAGTATACTTTTTGCTTCAAACTCCTCGATAACTTTCAAAAATCCGGGCGCATCGGTATTGTAACCATGCAGCAAGCCATCTCTTTGCACAATCGTATTGACCGCACCTACCTTCTTGGCAAACTCATCAACTATATCGCATGCTTTGTATGCCGTCTCTTTGTGCGGAACTGTTATATTGGCACCCTTTAGACCTAGCTCAAAAAACTTTGATCTGAGCATAGAGCCATCCTCAAGTCTATATCTAGCATAACAAGCATCCACCCCCAAAGCCCCAAAAGCACTATTGTGTATCAACGGCGACATAGAGTGTGACACGGGATTTCCAAAAATTGCAAATATCTCTTTTGTTTTCATATGACAATAATATCACTATTTTGATTT
>CAZVPN010000092.1:3799-5680 GCA_964628135.1 uncultured Campylobacterales bacterium | reverse complement strand
AAATATGCTAATAGATTTCTCACAAACTGACAAAAGCCAACGCTATCATCTCATGAGTAGCATTGTGGTGCCTCGACCTGTTGCTTGGGTTTCTACTTTTGGGGTGGTAGATAATATTGCTCCTTTTTCATATTTTACACCACTTTCGTCTCAACCGCCTACCGTGATGATTTCTATCGGACACAAAGCTGACGGATCTGCCAAAGACACATTAAGAAACCTCAGAGAAAATCATCTCTGCAGCATAAGCATAGTAGATGAGGCACATATCTTACAGATGCATCGTAGCGGTGAATCTTTGAAGTATGATAAAAGCGAATTTGAACGATTTGATATACCAAAACAAAGTATCATAGATGGCTATCCGCCGGTGCCACAAGGTATCAAAGCAGTGCTTTTTGGCAGATATATCCAAGAGGTTGACCTAAAAGGAAGTGCCACTATTCCGGTGATTATAGAGATTGAACACATCTATATAGATGATGATACTATCACCGATAGCGATAAACTAAAGGTCTCTATAGATTCAATTGCAAGAATGGGTGGCAGCTACAGAGTGCTTGGTCGGGAGATAAAAATATAATTATCACAAATAATCTCGACATGCATCTACAGACAAATTTTGCCTATCGTTATTTTCAGCTACTATATTTGTAATAATTTTTTTGGAATTTGTATATATCCTCAATTTGCAAATTTGATTCTCATTCAGGAAAATTTCATCCTCTTTTTTGTGTGGCTTAAGCCATTTTGCCTCAGAACGCCACAGATAGATAAAATGATTATTGCTTGTAGAGATTTTTGAATAAGGAGCGCCATTGTTTAGAATAAAAAGTATTATCTTTTTGCCAATATATCTGCTGGATACCTTTTTTGTCTTTGAATATGCCGGGTGGGCATCATATGTAGAGGTGCACGCCACAACAAGAAACAGTAACAAAAATATAGCGATAAGTTTTTTCATTAAACATGCCCTTAATATGGTATTTATTTAAAACTCTATGATCTTTTTAAATCAAAAACTTTTTGATCTTTATTCTCTTTCTTTTCATCTAATATATTTTTTCTGGATCCATTGTTTATACCCTTCATTGCCAAATTCATATCTGAAGGATTTGTTGCATGTTTCAGGGCATCATCTTCTGTAATTATTCCTTTATTATATAGACTTAGAAGTGACTGATCAAATGATTGAGTTCCATAAATTTTTGTACCGTCGATAATGGCCTCGAGTATTTCATTGTCTCTCTTCTCTCTAATCAACTCAGAAATTCTAGGTGTAGTTTTCATAATCTCTACCACAGGCACCCTTCCTCCATTTTTATCTTTGACCAATTTTTGTGCAATAACCCCTTTTAGAACAAATGAAAGTGACATTCTGACTCTATCTTGCTCTTCTTTTGGGAACATGCTGATAATTCTATTTATGGATTCTTTCGTGTTAAGCGTATGGAGGGTAGAAAATACCAAATGTCCTGTATTTGCAGCATGAAGAGCAATCTCCACAGTTTCTATATCTCTCATCTCGCCTATGAATATAACATCTATATCCTCTCTTAGTGCGGCACGAAGCGCATTGGCATATGAATTTGTATCTGTCCCCACAGCACGTTGGGTGATAAGTGACATATTGTCTTTATGTATAAACTCAATAGGGTCCTCTATACTTACAATATATTTCTTTTGTGTTCTATTTATCCTATCGAGCAGTGCTGCCATTGTAGTCGATTTTCCTGAACCAGTAACTCCAGATACTATAACCAGCCCACTTTGATAATCAGCTAAATCTTTGACAGAATTTGGAAGATTCAGTTCTCTAATGGATAATATTTTATCCGAAATAGCTCTCATCGCAATACCAAGACCATCTATTTGATGAAA
>CAZVPN010000092.1:0-3699 GCA_964628135.1 uncultured Campylobacterales bacterium | reverse complement strand
TTAGTATATAAAATTAGATTGCTCCTTCATCTATCATCGAGTCGGCTACTTTTTTAAATCCTGCAATATTTGCGCCCATTATTAGATTTCCCGGCTTTCCAAACTCCTCTGAAGTTTGATAGGCTGTTTCAAATATGTTTCTCATTATTTTATGAAGTCTTCTGTCAACCTCTTCAAAACTCCATCTCTCCATGCTGGCATTTTGACTCATTTCAAGTTGAGAAACTGCTACACCACCGGCATTGGCAGCTTTTGCCGGGCCAAACAGTACACCATGCTTCTGTAAATACTCTATTGCCTCCAAAGTTGTTGGCATATTGGCCCCCTCGTTGACAAGTTTGCATCCATTTGCTACGAGTGCTTTGGCATCTTCTATGTTTAGTTCATTTTGTGTAGCACTCGGAAATGCTATATCACAAGGTATATCCCACACTGCGTTTCTACCTTCTGGATAGGCATGGACAGGAGTATAGATCGCATCACTATGAAGCTTGGCATACTCCTCAAGAGATCTTCTGTTTGTCCCCTTAATGGCTTTTAGGGTTTCTACATCTATACCTTTTTTGTGATATATCATCCCCTTGCTGTCACTGCATGTTACAGGTATAGCACCAAGATGCTTGAGTTTTTCTATGGTATAAGTAGCCACATTTCCTGAGCCTGAAACTGCACACTTCATACCTTTGATATCTATACCATATTTATTTAGTATATTTTGAGCAAAATATACTGAACCATATCCTGTAGCCTCTGTTCTGGTTAATGAGCCACCCCAGTTGATCCCCTTTCCTGTTATGGCTCCGTCAAATGTCCCTGTGATTTTTTTATATTGTCCATATAAATAGCCTATCTCTCTGGCACCTACCCCTATATCGCCTGCAGGAATATCTCTTGTCTCTCCTATATGTCTGTAAAGTTCCGTCATAAACGATTGACAAAATCTCATTATTTCATTATCACTTTTGCCTTTTGGGTCAAAATTACTACCACCTTTTGCACCCCCTATCTGCAAGCCTGTAAGAGAGTTTTTGAATATCTGTTCAAAACCAAGGAACTTGACAATACCCAAGTTTACAGTTGGATGAAATCTGAGTCCTCCTTTGTATGGTCCTATAGCAGAGTTGAACTGTACTCGATAACCTAAATTGGTCTGCACTTTCCCGGCATCATCTACCCAGCACACGCGGAATATCATACTCCGCTCTGGCACTACGATACGTTCAAGTATCCCATGCTCTTCATATCTCGAATCCTCCTCAAGCAGTGGCACCAAACTACCGAGAACCTCTTCGGCAGCCTGATAAAATTCATCTTGTCCAGGAGAACACATCTTAATATCGGCAAGTATTCTGTCTATATAATCCCTAGAATCCATCTTCTATCCTTTTATTATATGTTAGTTGTAATTATATTGCAAAATAGTTACATATGCAATATATATTTATCTTTTTCAGAAATAAAATAGAAAATGACAATAAAAGCACTATCTCTTCAATAAAGCAGCGGCCTCTTTAGCATGATATGTGATGATAATATCTGCTCCTGCACGCTTAAATCCAAGCAGTGTCTCCATCATCACCCTTTCATAATCAATCACGCCCGCTTTGGCAGCCATTTTGAGCATAGAGTATTCTCCGCTGACATTATATACTGCAAGTGGTAAAGCAGTATGCTCTCTGACATCTCGGATGATATCCATATATGCAAGGGCAGGTTTGACCATAAGAATATCCGCACCCTCTGCTTCATCCGTCACACTCTCTGCTATCGCCTCTCTGCGATTGGCTGGATTCATCTGATAACTTCTGCGATCACCAAAGCTTGGTGCCGACTCTGCTACATCTCTAAAAGGACCATAATATGCTGATGCAAACTTGGTAGAGTAACTCATAATCGGAGTATTTACATATCCCGCCTCATCCAAACCTTTTCTGATAGCTTGTATCATACCATCCATCATACCGCTTGGTGCTATCATATCTACACCCGATTTGGCATGTACCACCGCCTGCTTTGCTAAATTATCAAGCGTAATGTCATTATCTACCGTCTCAAGCACAGGATCAAGCACGCCACAATGTCCATGATCTGTATATTCGCAAAAACATAAATCGGTAATGACTAGCATATCAGGATGGGCAGCCTTTATGGCTCTGACGGCTTCAGCGATGATGCCATGCTCGCACATAGCTTCACTTCCTACTGAATCTTTGGTGTCGGGTATCCCAAATAGAATGATAGATCTAAGCCCCAAAGCCTTAAGCTCTTCACACTCCTTAATCGCCACATCAATACTCATCTGATAGACTCCCGGCATAGAGGCTACCTCATCTTTGATCCCTTCACCGCTTCGGACAAAAAGAGGATAGATGAAATCATTGACATCAAGTCTTGTCTCCTCAAGCAAATCTCTGAGAGCAGGATTAATTCTTCTGCGCCTAAATCTAGTAAACATTATGCAACCTTGAAAATATTTTTCACTATTTTACCCAAAATTTCTAATTGCTAATTCTTAATTGTCTAATCTTACTGTATAATTTCGTCATGAAAAATATAAAAATATCCCAAATTGCCAATCTTCCGACCAAACATGGAGAGTTTCAAATCCAAGCATTCAAGGATGACAAAGACAAAGAGCATTTAGCCATTTTTACACCGAATCTAAAAGATATAGAGACACCAATTGTGCGTGTGCATTCAGAGTGTCTTACCGGTGATACCATCGGATCTCTAAAGTGTGACTGTGGAGAGCAGCTTGATTTTGCATTAGATCTCATAACCAAAGAGGGCGGTTTGGTCATCTACCATAGGCAAGAAGGGCGAAATATCGGCCTACTAAACAAAGTCAACGCATATGCTTTGCAAGATCAAGGATATGATACGGTAGCAGCCAATCATCAGCTTGGCTTCAAGGCGGATGAGCGAACCTATGAGATAGTAGAGTATATTTTGCACTATTTGGGCATAAAAAAAATAAAGCTTCTTACCAATAATCCTGCCAAAATAGAGAGTTTGAGCGATATTGATATCGTTGAAAGGCTGCCTATCAAGATAGAATCAAACCCATACAATGCAAAGTATCTTGAGGTCAAAAAAGAGCAGATGGGGCATCTTCTTTGATGAATGATTAATGATGAATGATTTTAAGGTGTTTTTGGGTGATAAACAATTAAATTTGTCTGATGAGACGATAGAGAGGCTTGATAATTTTGCACATTTGTTGAATGAGTGGAATCAGATACACAATCTAACGGGTGCAAAAAATATCATAGAGATATATGAAAATATCATCGACTCTATCTACCCTACTACTTTTGTAGATAAGCCTAAAAGCATGCTTGATGTGGGCACTGGTGCGGGTTTTCCCGGATTGGCACTTGGAATTGTGTGGGATCAGAGCCAATGTGTGCTTTGCGAACCTATCAACAAACGAGCTTCATTTCTCAAATATGCTGCTATTGAACTTGGTGCAAAAAATATCTCCGTTGCCAAGATGAGAGTAGAGGATTTTACGCACAAACCATTTGATCTCATAACATCCCGTGCGGTTACCGATACATCTCTTCTGCTCTCGCTCACCAAACACCTGAGTGGCAGTTACACTGGCTATCTTTTTTATAAAGGTGAACGAGTATTTGATGAAATAGAGGCGGCATCTCATCAGTTAAAGTATGATATAGTATCCAGAGATAAACGAAA
>CAZVPN010000091.1:0-5712 GCA_964628135.1 uncultured Campylobacterales bacterium | reverse complement strand
TTCTTAATTTCCGGATTATTTCTTTATTTGATGCAGAGACCCTGAAGCTGTCTATGGATTTTTGGATAGCTATATTATGTGTTCTTTTATCCAATCTATTATTTTTGAAAAACTCCAAAGTCTGTTTCGGAAACTTTGCCATGCAGACAGAGATTAGCCATGCATTTGCCATCATAACATAGTATCCATCATGCTTAATCTGTTGTGAGAGAGTAAAAAGTTGGCCCAAATGCAACTCATCAACATAAAATCCCAATAGACCAACCAACCCTGATCTAACCAAAAACTCTTTATCAGATTTTAGCCACTTTGTAATTATTTTCAATGATATATCCGGCTCTTTCGGGATAGTTTTAAATCCAAGCATTACGGAGTCTATCTGCGCCCAGCTGTCAACCTTGTCGACATAGCACTCTATATCTTTTTGTATGGTCTCAAATGGTGCCTTGGCATAAGAGAGCATCAGCCCCTCCAACAGCACCATTTCATATATATCTTCATTGTCTTTAAAAATCTTGAGATTTTCCTTATAATCTTTGGAAAGATTTTTGGCTATCTTGCGAAGTAGCGGCATCTTAACTCCCAAAAGAGTTTGTTTGGTATTGACTATTTTGTAGTTAAACTCTTGGTACTTAGGTTCAGATAGTTTGTTGAGTTTAGTTGCAAGTTTTTGATAATTCATATATTGGGGATAGCCTACTGCTTCCTATTTTTCTCAAGAACATATTTTGTGAGAATCGGTCCCACAAACTCATGGATCATTGTGGTGGCAATGATAATATTTAGTACAATTGGCGCTACCGTTTCAAATCCAACTTCTGTTTGAAGAGACAGTGCCAGACCGATTGCTATGCCGGCTTGCGGGAAGAGGGCAAGACCCATATACTTTTGTATATTTGGTGCTGCTTCGGAGAGTTTGCCACCTACCCAAACCCCACTTATTTTGCCTACAATCCTAAAAAGCACATACAAAAATACGACTATAGGCATAAATATTATAAATCCAATATCAAGGTGCATAGCAGAGAGTGTAAAAAAGAGCATGAAAATAATATCTTTTAGGTGTACATCAAATTCATTTTTGACCAGATAGAAATTTTTTGACAGGTTGGACATCACAATACCCATAACTAAAGATGCTAAGAGTGGATCCAGATCCCAGTAATTGCTTAGACTATATACAATAAAGATCATTCCAATAGTGGATGTTGTCTTTATATGTTTGTGTTTTTTGAATATTCGGTCAATCAGTTCTGAAATGAATGCTCCAACTATACCAAGAAGTATTGTAAAAAATACAATAGGAACAATAACCAAGAAGCTGTCATATGTGTATCCCGCAAAGTCTGTCGTAGCACGAGTGCTAATGACCACTATACTAAAAAGTATAAGTGTGATAGCATTATCTGTAGCTACTACCCCGAGTAAGAAAGTGCTAAATTTGTTTTTGATCTTTAGTTCGTGAATGACGGCAAGTATAGTGGCAGGCGCGGTAGCTGAGGCAAGAGCACCAAAAATTAGAGCAATAGTAAGTCTATAGTGAGTGGCAAACCCCATATCCAAAAAATCAAAAAGCATATAAAAGGCTGTTGCTATGAGAGTAAATGTAAATATTGCCTCAAAAATAGATATAACTACAATCTTTTTCCAGACATCTTTTATGAGATTGTATTTGAGGTTGGCACCAACCAAAACAGAGATGAGAGCAAGGGAGATATCAGTTATGACGCTGCCTCCCTCTATAAACTCTTGAGGGACTATATTTAGCATCTTTGGACCGATCACAAAGCCAAGAATTAGATAGCCTACTACATTTAGCATTTCAAATTTGAAGCTCACCCACTTCATAAAAGCACCCAAAACAAATATAATGCCTATATAAAAAAGTGATTCCAAAATTGAGCCTTTGCTTTTTTTTAGAATAATAAGTTTATCTAATTTTGAGGTGATTTTTGCTTTATAATCTTAGCCATCGCAAGAAAAACCACAAGTACAAGAGTTAGCAAAACAAGTGCAACACCCGATGCGTCGCTATTGTGATATGAGCCCATAAGCTGATATAGATACCAAGGCAGAGTAGTGATTTTGTCATTGCCAAAAAGAGCGATCACTCCAAGATCTCCAAGTGAGAGTGCAAAGGATAGTGCAAATATATACCCGATGATCCCTCTTAGGTGAGGCCACTCTATATATTTCCATCTTTGTAGCATATTGAGTGATAATGATAGCGCTAGCTTGTCATACTTGAGTGCATTTTTTTGCATAGCAGGATATAGGTTGGAAAGAGCAAACGGCAGACTCATTAGCACATTGGCACTCAAGAGTGCCACTACTGCCCAACTGTTTAGTGAGCCATGCAACAATCGAGAGATCATAAAAAATCCAAAACCCATAATAAGTGATGGGATCGATAGGTATAGGTTGCTGCCAAAAGCAATAATATATGAGAGAATCTTGTTTGGCAGAGTATCTTTTGCTCTGCTGCTCAGTGTGAGGCTTCGTCGGCTGTTTGCTATCGTAAGTGATGCCGATACGGAGAGTAGAGCAGATACAAATCCGACAGCAATACTGATATAAAGCGATCTGATAAAAAGCTCTTGGTGGAATATCTTTATAAGATCAGAGTGCAATCCATCTACTACGATAGCCATTAGAGGCAAAATATATGCCGTGGCAAATAGAAAGATAGCTGTTTTTTGAGAGATATTTATTAGCTTGCCTTGCTTTATTTGATTTTTGCTATTGGTTTGTAGTTGTGTGGTTTTTGATTTGATTGATGCTGATAAGATAACAAGCAGAGCAGAAAAGCTTAGCTGAAGCATTGCCAGTTTGAGTGCAAATGGTATATCAAAATCTATCTTGATAGCCTCATAGATGGCTACCTCTAAAGTATTGTATGACGGTGAGCCACCAAGGAGCAAAACTATGGCAAATGAGTTGAAACATAGCATAAAGATAGTAAGCGAAATGGAGGCTATATTGCCTTTGATAGCCGGCCACTCTATGACCTTGAAGCGTTTAAAAAGTGATAATCCAAGAGATGCTGAGAGTTTGTATCTCTGAGGCGGGATAGACTCAAAGCTATGCAACAAACTTCTAGCGGCAAACGATGCGTTGAGATATGTGTGAGCTATCAAGATACCCTTTAGTCCATATAGCCAACTTCCAAAGCCCCTGAAGCCAAAATAGTGCATTAGGTGGTTTAGCCAGCCGTTGTTGCCAAGCACGCTGATAAGCCCAAAAGCCACTATCAGAGTAGGCAAAACCAAAGATGATGAAAATAGAGCAATGATAATATCTCTAAATAAAAAATCTCTTTGGTGAGCAAGACTCCAAGCAAGTAGCACGCCAAGCAGTATAGAAAATAGGGTAGACAAAAATGCCTGATAGATACTAAATCCAAATAGATACCAAATCCTGCTGTCTATCTGAGAGAGTGATGGTGTGTGCGAAAAGCTATATAGCGAGCCAAACAAAGATATAGCCAAGCCGATAAGAGATATAGATATCAGCAGACCCGGCCATACCGAGGCGGGGTATCTCCAGCTTGGCTTTGGCACTAGAGATCACTTTTTGATTGCATCAAGCCACTCATTGATATAGGCTTTGCGATTTTTTTCTACCTCTTTGCCGCTCATAAGAAGCATCTTTTTGGGTATATATAGCCCTTCAAATCCTTTTGGCAAACCATTTGGTAGTTTGATGACAGGATATGTCCAGTTGGTAGTAGGTATGATATTTTGAAATTTGTCAGATATCATAAACTTCAAAAACTTACGGGCAAGCTTTTGGTGTTTGGAGCTTTTGAGCATAGCCGCTACCTCTATTTGCCCATAGTGTGCCGGGAAATTTGCTGTTTTGTATTGAGATTTGTGCTCCTCTATGATGTGATATGCCGGAGAGGTTGTGTAGCTTAGCACCATATCTGCCTCGCCTTTGAGAAATAGATCATAAGCCTCTGACCATCCTTTTGTGATAGTAAGGATATGTGGTGAGAGCTTTTTCCAATATGCTGCTGCTTTGTCTGCATATATAGATTTGACCCACAAAAGCAGTCCCAACCCCGGAGTAGATGAGCGAGGATCCTCTATTATGATTTTGAAATCCTTTGGCATATTGGCTAACTCATCAAATGATGCCGGAGCTTTTTTTGTGTGATTGCTATCGTATACAAATGCAAAATAGCTATAATCAAACGGCACAAATGTATCATCATTATAAGGTGCCGGCAAAGTCAGTGCAGATGTGTTGATATCGTGTTTGGCAAATAGTCCGGTAGCTTTGGCTGTATCGGCAATGCTAGTATCTAGTCCCAATACAATATCAGCTTTGGTATCTGCACCCTCCATCTGGACTTTGCGAAGTGAGCCGATAGCACTAGATGATGGCACAAATTTGAGTGTGCAGTTATTCTCTGCCTCAAAAGCTTTTTTTACTTTTGGTCCAGGACCCCAACTAGCTGCAAATGAGTCATATGTATATACCGTAAGTGTCGGTTTGTCGGCATAAGCACTAATCGAGAGAGTCAATGCAAGTAGTAGTTTTGCAAGTGGTAGTTTGATGGTTTTGTTCATAATTTTTCCTTTGTCATAAATTAGCGACAAGGAGAGATGAATTGTGCAAAGTAGATTGCAGATAGATGTCTCTTCCTTACGCCAGAATTGTCTGGTTCAAGTTCAGCGGGTAGATTATTTCAGATTTTTATCTGCTTATCTTCTCAGCCAATGGGTCTCACCCAAGGCACCCCGAGAGATTGAATTACAAATATAACATATTTAGATAAGATACATCTTAAATTCATATCATGATATAATTAAACAAAATTAAAACTTAGGATCTATTATGCCCAATAGAGAAGATGCATTTGAACTGCTTAAAAAATACAATGAAAATCCAGCATTAGTGCAACATGGATTGCAGGTGGAGGC
Organism: uncultured Campylobacterales bacterium; assembly: GCA_964628135.1. Lineage (GTDB taxonomy): Bacteria > Campylobacterota > Campylobacteria > Campylobacterales > Sulfurovaceae > JAAXPZ01. The sequence goes on along the minus strand of CAZVPN010000091.1, from coordinate 784 downwards.
CTGCATGAAGTATTTTGCTGCCAAGGCAGGAGAGGATCTCCAAAAATGGGCAATTGTAGGCTTGCTCCATGATCTAGATTATGAAAAATATCCCGATGAGCACTGTTTTAAGGCTGCTGAGATAATGAGGTCTGAGGGGTATGATGAGGATATTATTCGAGCGATGATGAGCCATGCTTGGGGCATTTGCACAGATGTGGAGCCACTTAATCAAATGGAGAAGACACTCTATGCGGTAGACGAGTTGAGTGGATTGGTTAATGCTTGCGTCTTGGTGCGTCCAAGCAAAAGTATTATGGATTTGGGTGTCAAATCAGTCAAAAAGAAATTTAAACAAAAATCATTTGCAGCAGGTGTAGATAGAGATGTGGTACTCAAAGGAGCGCAAATGCTTGATATGGAGCTTGACGAGCTTATATCTGAAGTGATAGAGGCAATGAAAGCAGATGCCGAGAGTATCGGAGTGGCATAGTTTTTAGTTTTGCTCTTTGAGCCAACTCTTCATGCTCTCGATCTGCTCAATTGTTCTCTCTGTGGCTGTGCCGCCTTGGGATGCTCTGGCGTTCATTGATGCTCTATTATCCAATAGAGTTAGCACATCTTCCCCTATGCGCCCATCTATGCTTTGCAGATCATCCAAACTAAGCTCTGAAATATCCAACCCTTTCTCTTCGGCCAGATTTACCACATTGCCCGTGATGTGATATGCATCTCTAAAAGGAAGACCCTTCTCCTTGACCAGATAATCTGCCAAATCAGTTGCACTAAGATGTCCTACCATGCA
>CAZVPN010000090.1:0-5728 GCA_964628135.1 uncultured Campylobacterales bacterium | reverse complement strand
TAGGTTTTAGGTTTTAGGGATTAGAGGTAGGTGTTAGGGGTAGGGACTAGGTGTTAGTGAATAGGGTAGATTATGAATATTGAGATGATTGAGAGTAAAATTGGTGAGATTGTAGCCGAGCTTGAACGAGAGGCTATGGAGGTGATTGGGGATGAGAAGCTTGATAAGAAGCAGACCAATCTAAGAATGAAGCCACTAACTTCAACAAAACAGATTTTGCTTAATGCAATAGACAGTATCAAGATGGTAGATAGACTCTCTAGGGAGAGTTAAAACGCCAAAGCAACCTTTCTCTTAAATACTTCCTCATTCAAAATAGGATAAAATCATAAAAATTATAAGCAAGGATTGATTATGGCGACAAAAGTGGCTGTCAATGGGACCGGTAGGATAGGGCTGATTGCTATCAAAATAGCGGTAGAGAGGGATGATTTGGAGCTTGTGGCTATCAACTCTACTGCTACTCCTGAGATGCTTGTGTATCTGCTTAAGTATGATACCGTGCATCGAGGTATAGATGCCAAGATGATAGATGATGAGTATATCGAGGTGGGTGGTCAAAAGGTTCGACTCTTTAGCGAGAGAGATCCGCAAAAGCTGGATTTTGGTTCAGTCGGGACTGAGGTAGTCGTAGAGTGCACGGGTGTATTTTTGACTACCGAAAAGGCAAAGCCGTTTATCAAAAACGGAGTCAAGCATGTGGTGATGAGTGCACCTGCAAAGGATGATATCACACCTACATTTGTCATGAATATCAATACAGATAGATACAAGGGCGAAGCTATAGTATCAAATGCTAGCTGCACCACCAATGGGTTGGCTCCAATAGTCAAGGTGCTTGATGATGCTTTTGGTATTGAAAATGGATTGATGACCACTATTCATTCATACACCAATGATCAAAATCTTCTCGATGTCAAGCACAAGAAGGATTTCAGAAGGGCTAGAGCGGCAGCTGTCAATATGATCCCTACCACTACAGGTGCAGCCAGAGCGATAGGTTTGGTTATGCCACATCTCAAGGGCAAGCTCAATGGATACGCTATGAGGGTGCCTACAACTGATGTCTCGGTGGTGGATTTGACGGTCAATCTCAAACAAGATGTAACCAAAGAGCAAGTAATTGAGGTATTTGATCAAGCTTCCAAAGGCAACTTCAAAGGATTGCTTGAGGTGGATTATGACAAAAGAGTATCGAGCGATTTTGTAGGATCAAAATATAGCTCTACCTTTGTGCCTGATATGGTGAGCGTGGTGGATGGCAATACTCTCAAGGTGCTTGCCTGGTATGATAATGAGTGGGGATATACCGAGAGATTGATGGATATGTGCAGTTTTGTCAATAGTTATAAAGGTTAAAATTATAGAGGGAGTTTGCCACAAATTTGCCACAATTATATGATACAATAGTGTATAAAAAGTCTTAAAAGGGAGGTTTAAAATATGTATGATTACCTCAAAGACAAAAACGCACTGTATGTAGAGGATGAGCAGGATGTATTGGATAATATTTCAACACTGCTCAAAAGTTTTTTTAATAAATTCTATACAGCATCAGACGGTATTGAAGCACTTGAAATATTTGATACGCATCATATAGATTTGCTTCTGGTGGATATAGAACTGCCAAAAATGAATGGAATCGAGTTTATCAGAGAGGTGAGAAAAAGCAATCAGGAGCTAATGATTATTGTCATCTCTGCTTATACCAAGACCGACTATCTGCTTGAATCAGTTGAGCTTGGGTTGAGTAAATATATAGTTAAACCTTTGACATCCAAAAAGATACATGAGCTCCTTGAGACCGTTAATCATCACTTTGCCAATGGAAAAACAGTTCATATGACGCCGGATATCGAGATAGATAGCTCCAGGTCAGTAGTAAAATACGATGGCAAAGAGTTTCCTTTGACCAAAAAAGAGCTGGATTTTTTATTGAAAATATCTGAATTTAAAATGATAAGTTATGATGAGATTGCATCTTTATGGAGAGATACGATTCCTTCCGAAAATGCTATCAGATCATATATAAAGCATCTTCGGAAAAAACTTCCGCCAAACGTTTTAAAAAACAGAAGTGGAGTGGGGTATTACATCGAGACCAGCCATGCTTGAAAAATATAAACGCTCAACCAAGATAACTACATTGATAATTATTTTTCCACTGATTACCCTTTTGCTCTATTGGGGCTTTTCATATATTTTTTTCTTTTATGCCAAGGAATCATATGTTAAAAATGAATTGAGCAGATATGAGAAGTTGCTGCTTGACAGTCAAAAAAACAACCTCGTAGAGAAGGTCGAAAATCTTACCAAATATATTAGATACTACAACTACAAAAGCAGTGACAAGATCAAAAGAGAGGTCAAAAACATAGTAGATGTCTCTTCGGACATCGCAAATAATATCTATGAACAGTATAAGAATAATTTGAGCGAGAGCCGCTTAAAAGAGATGATTATCCATGCATTGGAAAAGGTAAATTATGAGAAGGGAACCGGCTATCTGTTTTTGATAGACATGGATGGAAATGTACATATGCATATTGACAACAAACAGATAGGAAAAAATGTTCTCAATTTGCATGATATAAATGGAAAATATTTTATCAAAGAGTTTATGGGAGTACTGGAAGATCACAGAGAGGGATATGTCGATTATTATTGGCCGATTCCAAATGCAAAAGACAAAAAACCCTATTACAAAATCACTTATGTGAAGATGCTAAAGATGTACAATTGGTATATTGGAGCAGGTGAGTATCTAAAGCAGATGACAGCGCAACTAAGCAAGGAGATTCTGGAGTATATCAGAAATAATGATACATTTAAATACGGATATTTTATTATTTCCAACTCCAAAAACAAGATTATTTTCAGTCCAGATAAAAACAGCAGTATAGATATCAACAAATTTAGAATAGACGGCATCTATGAAGATAGCAAACAAATAGCATACACAGCCTATGTGGCAGAGTATGACTGGTATATAACGGCTATAAAAGAGATGAGTGAGATCAAAGCAAACATAGCACTCCAAAAAGATAAGAGCAAGAGAAGAATCGAACATGATATCAGAACCAATATATATCTTATGGCAGCTGCTTTGCTTGTGTCCATTTTACTATCTCTTTATCTCTCGTCATTTGTAAATAAAATGCTAAAAAAATATGAGGCGCAACTCAAAGAGAGCAATGATAAACTGATATTCCAATCCAGACAAGCACTTATAGGTGAGCTTTTCTCTATGATAGCCCACCAATGGAGGCAACCTATCAATAAAATTGCTTCCATTTTGGCACTTTTGCGCTTCAAAACGGCAGAGCGCAGTCTTGATTACAAAGAGTTGGATGAGAAGTATAGGGAGATAGAAGATAGTATAGAGTTTATGTCGGATACGATTGATGACTTTAGAACATTTTATCAGCCGAAAGAGCACGCAGAGTCGGCAGATTTGAAACTTTTGATCGAGAAAGCCATTGATTTTGTCGGCGGGGCAATACGAAAAAAGGATATTCATATAGTTAAAAAGCTTGAAAATACCAACTGCCACATCTATGCCAATGAGTTTTTACAGGTTATTATAAATCTAATTAAAAATGCCACCGATGCCGTCGACGAGAGAGGCAAAATAGTTATCACGCTTCATAGTAACGGCAGTAAGGCGATCATTACTGTTGAGGATAATGGAGCAGGTATCCCGCAAGAGCAGATTACAAAAATATTTGATCCATACTACTCTACAAAAAAAGACTCTATGGGGCTGGGTCTGTATATGAGCAGAATGATAGTGGAGAAGCATCTTGGGGGCAAGATAGGGGTAGAGCGGCTTGAACATGGCATCTGTTTCAGGATAATTCTTGAGTGTAGATAATTTCCATTATCTACAATCGTAGCTAACTCCATTTTCTCTATCTATATCCCTGATTATTTGCCAGTTATTTTTATAATTGGCTGGGATAAATTGGGTTTCTCTAAATTTATTGAATGGTTTGGTTATATTGTTTTCAGTGTAGTGAAAAGTCAGAAACGCCTTCTCTATCTTTTTTGCAAGTTCCGGCTTGAGTCTGTGATTGTACCCATAACCGGTAGTAGGGAAGGTTGTTGATTCGTATATTTTGACGATACTTCCTTTTGGGATTTTGTTGCCATTCATCAACGCATTTGTAAATCCGCTTGCAACAGCCGCAACTTTATACTGGTGCTGTGCTATTTTGGATACGGAGGTAGTGTGGCTGCCAGAAAATCTCGATTGGTAGTCTACTCCCTCTTTGAGTTTGAATTTTTGCTTCAGTATCGCTACGGGTGCTTTGTGTCCCGAATTTGATGAGCTGCTGGTAAATAGTAGCGTATGCCCTTTTATATCCGTCACCTTGTTTATCCCGCTGCCGGGGTATGTGATGATTTGCATAGTGTAGCCAAATTTTCCATCTTTTCTTGCAGTCATAGCAAACAGGTGAAACCCTGCACAATTGACGGCAGTGGGCACGGAGCCGGTGTTCATCCCCGCGACATGAAGCATGCCAGATCTCATGGCTTCAAGCTCGGCTGAATTGGTCTGATATGGAAAAAATTCAACTCTTTTACCGGTTATCTTCTCTATATGTTTCATGAGAGCTTTTTTTGCTTTTGGATCAAATATAAATGACTGGCTCGGCACATTTCCAAATACCAAAGTATATGGATCAAGCCACTTTTTCGGGTCTGTTGGGGTGTCTGCCATCATATCCCCGTCTCTGTCGCAAAATTGTGGACTTAGTGTACCGTGTGGACAACTCTGGGCATATGTAATAGTCGCAAACAATGACAAAGTAAGCAGTGCTATTTTTATTATATCTGTTTCTCTTCTCATGAGATAGAATTATAGCATAAATTTGTGCATAGATATATCTATTTTGATATGGAGTGCTGACAGCGATCCAGTGCTGCGCGTGCTGCTGCTTCATTTTGGTAGTGTCCGAAGCGCTGCATCCCCATCTCATCGCAGCTTTGACGGTTGATTTCACAATCACCGTAAAGCGGCTGCCATTTGCCCCGCACACGCCGCATTTCTTTGGTGCTGTAGCATACATTTTGATAGGCTTGCATAGAGAAGGCAGCATGAGTTTTGATATATTCTTTATCATAGCCTTTATCATTAGGAAGTTTAGATTTTATCTCTACAGGGCAGGCAGTCTCATGTGCATCGATCAATTGACCCGGCTGATGCCAGCGAACATACCAGTCTCCATCCGAATCGTCCACACTCTCTCCAAACATGACCCCCTCTTTTGAACGCAGTGCATGATCCGCAGCCACGATGAGATGTCCGCTGTCACACTCTCCCTGACACTCATATCCACCCGTCGTCCCCCGAAAATCATAGCACTCCATAGCATTGTACTCCAGCATTTTATCCCCATGATAGAGAAAAAAGGTATGGTGTTTGAGCCGGTTTAGCTTCTCTGGCACCGCCAGAAGAAACCGATACTGCTTTGGGTCAAGTATCTCTTTTTTGATATCTCCGGATTGATTTGAGTGTTCATGAATGATCGTGAAATGATCCATCGGATATTCATAACAAGTGACTTGGGCATCGAGGGTCGAGATTGTCAGTAGTGCTCCAGCAATCAGGGCTGTTGTGATAGGTGATGCTTTCATGATGCACTCCTTTTATTTTTGTGCGAAAACAGCCCGAAGGCACCTCCTGTCTCTATTGTACTCTTATTTTGTGGCAAAAAAGTGGCAA
>CAZVPN010000089.1:0-5800 GCA_964628135.1 uncultured Campylobacterales bacterium | reverse complement strand
AGATTTGACCTTAGGCATCTAAAAGATGATTTTTATGACAGGATGGAGGAGCTGATCCAAAAAGATATAAAAGTTGGAGAGGTTGCAATATTCTTATTTGAAGTAGGTGACTTTTCTGCTATCCAAAAAAGTGCGGACAAGATCAAGGAGATTGGTCACGAGCTTATGAATTCTTTGAAGTTTAATGAGGTTGATTGGACAATCGTTGTCAAAAAGCTTGATGCCCAAACCCAAGCAGCGAGAAAAGCTGCCTATGAGGAAGCAAAAGCCCAAGCAGAGGCTGAAGCTCAGGATGAGGAGAAATAGTGTCTGCTGTTGTATTTTCGACTTGGCGAGGAGAACTGGTCGACAATAGAAAAAAAACCGGAGACAATGTTGAGGAGTCTACATTCAAATTTCCTTATGAGTATGACTCAGATAAGCCATCAAAGGCTTTTGTGGGTTGGGATGGTGTAGCTATATTTGATGAAAATATAGATGCCGTAAGATTAGCAACAGAGTATGCTGCTCAATATCAAGAGTATTCAGAGGCTTGTGGCAGATGTGCTCCCGGTAGATGGGGCGGCAGGATACTCTATGATCTGCTTGACAAAATAGCTCGTGGAGAGGGCAGTTATGAAGATATAGAGCATCTAAGAGAGGTGAGTCAAACAATGATGAAGACCTCCAAATGTGAAATAGGAAGAACTGTCCCAAAGCCTATATTGGACCTGATAGAGTATTACAAGGATCAGTTTGATGAGTGTATTTTGGAACAAAAGAGATCCAAAGATTACAGCAGCAGCATAAGCTATATTGCAAAAATCACTGCACCATGCATGGATGCCTGCCCTGCCCATGTGGATATCCCGGCATATATAGAGGGTGTCAGAGATGTGGAGTTTGAAGATTCACTTGCAGCTACCAGACAAACTATGCCATTGGCACATACATGCGGAAGAGTTTGTCCCCATCCATGCGAAGATGCTTGCAGACGGGCAAATCTTGATGAGCCGGTTTCAATTATGGAGCTCAAAAGACTCGGTGCAGACTATGAGACAGACCATGCTCTGCCGTGGCAACATCCAAAAGAGCCGAAACCACTGAGAAATGATGGCAAAAAGGTAGCAATCGTAGGTGCCGGACCTGCCGGATTGACGGCTGCATACTATCTGGCACTTGAAGGTATCAAGGTGGATATATTTGAAGAGTTGCCGGTAAATGGCGGTGAGGTTGCAGTCGGTGTGCCTCAGTATAGAATGCCTGTAGAGAAATACAACAAAGATATAGAGTTGGTAGCAAGCATGGAGGCGGTGACAATATATAACAACCACAGAGTAGATGCCAATCGTCTCAAGGAGCTTGATGCTGAGTATGATGCTACGCTGCTAGCATTTGGAACAAGACTCTCAAAAAAGGTTAGAGCCGACAATGAAAATCCAGATATGAAAGGATATTGGGGTGCCATATCTATGTTGGACAAGGTAAATCTCTGGACCAAATATGGTATCGGTTCATCTGCATCAGAGGATCTAAAAGACAAAACAGTAGTTTGCGTCGGTGGTGGTTTTACCTCTATGGATGTGGTTAGAAGTGCTATACGAGATGGTGCCAAAAAGGTGATTATGCTCTATCGTCGTGACGAGAAGACTATCATTAGAAATACTACTTATGAAGAGTATCACGAAGCGGTAGAAGAGGGTGTAGAGTTTATATTTCACTCAGCTATCAGAGAGATAGTGGATGATGGAGAGAGAATCACCAAGCTTATAGTAGATACATTTGAGTTGGTGCCGGATCCAGATGGTGGTCGCCCACAACTTGTCAAGATAGAAGGCGGTGAATTTGAGCTGGAGTGCGACTATCTTATACCGGCAGTTTCTCAGTCGGCAGATTTGCAACTTTTACCTGAAGAGTGGGATGTCAAGCTTACATCATGGAATACTCTGCTAACAAATGGCAAAGATTATATGACATCTCGCCCTGGATTGTTTGCTGCCGGAGATTGTGAATATGGTCCGATGACTATCGTCAATGCAGTTGGTCAAGCCAAAAGAGCAGCATCGGTGATCAGTCGATATATCTACAACGGCGGCAAATGCACACTGACCGATGAGGAGATTATGGAAGACCACCTCAAGACTCTCAAAGTGTATGACAAAAACGAGAAAGTTACCGGATGGATGCCGGGTATCCCAAGAGAGGTGAGTAAGAAGTTGACAGTTGACGAGAGAAAGAGCAACAACAGAGAAGTCAACTATGGCTTTACAAATGAGCAGGCGATCTCTGAAGCAGATAGATGTATGAGATGTTATTATATTTCGATGGTGGCAGTGTGATGAGTAGATTAGAGCAAAATCCAAAAACTATCACTGTAACAATAGACGGCAAAGAGTGTCAAGCTATATATGGCCAGACTATTTTGGAGGTAGCAAGAGCCAACAATATCTATATACCGACGATGTGTTATTTGACCAAAGTTTTGCCGATCGCTTCGTGTCGAATGTGTGTAGTGGATGTAGAGGGCGTAGATGGCATGATACTCTCCTGTCAAGAAAAAGCAGTAGATGGAGCAGTGATTCAGACCAAAACGGCTGGGCTTGAGAGCGAGAGAGCCAACATAATGAAGCTTTATGGAGTCAACCACCCATTGGAGTGTGGTGTTTGTGACAAAAGCGGAGAGTGTGATCTGCAAAACAAAACTTTGGAGTATGGTATAGATCAGCAAGACTTTACAGCCAAAGATCAGCATAGACCTGTGCAAAACTGGGGCTTTGTCTCTTATGATCCTGCGCTTTGTATTATGTGTGAAAAGTGTGTCAGAGTATCCAATGAGATTACCGGCAATGAGGCATTATCGATCAAGGCAGGTGGCTATAAATCCACAATAGTAAATGACAAAATGCAGCTTGATGATTTCTCTTTGGGAGAGTCTGCTGCTGTTTGTCCTGTGGGGGCTTTGGTTTCTACCGATTTCAAATATACTTCAAATGCTTGGGAGCTTCAAAAGATACCGGCTACTTGTGTTCACTGCTCTGCAGGGTGTCAGTTATATTATGAGGTCAAAAATGATCGCATATATAGAGTAAGCAATGAGTTTGAGTTTGCTTCACTATGCGGTAGAGGTAGATTTGAGTTTGATTTTGCAAATGAGCAAGCACACAAGGACAAGGATACATTTGATAAAGCAGTAGAGGCATTTGCAAATGCAAAAAGTGTCATATTTGATTCGCAAATTACCAATGAAGAGGCTTTGATACTCCAAAAGCTCAAAGAGAAGTTTGGTTTCAAATTGGTAAATAATGATGCCAAATCATACCAAAGATTTATGAGTGCTTACTCCTCTATAAGTGGCAAAATGCTCTACAACGGCACTTTGGATGATATATCAAGCTCAGATGCCATTATTGTCCTTGGAAGCAGAATAGCCGATGACAATCCACAAATAAGATATCACATCAACATGGCAAGCAAAAGAAAAGGTGCAAGAGTGATATATATGCATCCGATCGAGGATGCAAGGTTGCAAAATGTCGTAACTCAATTTGTCAAATATGAGGTTGGTAGCGAAGAGGGTGTAGTAGCACTATTGGCAGAGGCAATCCTAAGAGATAAAGAGCTGCCATCATTTGTCAAAAATATGTTAGATGACCTAGATATCGGCAATATCAGTGCCGAGAGCAATGTTGGCGAAGAGGAGCTTGAGGATATTTTGATATCTCTACAAAGAAAAGCCAAGATATCCATAGTGGCAGGTTCAGATCTATATACTCACGCAAGAGCCGAAAATATCGCAAGATTGTTGGCACTTCTTGAAAAATATGCCAATTTCAATGTAATGGTATCTCCTTTGTATATAAACACCTTGGGTGTAGCTCAGATATGCACGCTTGATGATATAGAGGGTGAGGCTGATGTAGGCTACAATGCAAAAGCTGCATTTGTATTGAGTAGTATGGGTGATGGTGATTTGGATATACCGGCACTCAATCAACAAGAGGGGACATTTACCTCTATTGATAAACGAGTGGTGCCTACAAATGTAGCACTTGGGTATGATGGGTATATCCTCAATGATATAGCGTCGGCATTGGGTATCAAAAAAGAGTATACGATAGATTATACTTCAAGCCTGCCTGTAAAATCAGGCTACAGGGATATAGCTTTTGATGATCTACCGGATTATTATGATGCTTTAGGCGGTGAGCATAGAGGGTATTTGTTGGAAAATATAGATACACCTACTATAGATCACCTAGATGAGGTCGAAGAGTTGGACGGCTATGACGGCGTGGTGGTATACAATTGCAACAGCAGTGATGAGCTTGCACGATCACTTAGAGCCGATCAGTATATGACCTCTATCGTAGCCTCAGAGCAGTTTGCGACAGCATCCAAACTAAAGGATGGAGATATGATTAGATTTGAAATAGACGGTGTAGAGTTTGAAAGAGTGCTTAGGATTGATCAAAATCTCAAGGGAACCATAGGACTCAATCCTATCTTTGACGATAGATCAAGTGCTGCATTATTATCAAACTATAGATTTGCAAGACTAAATTACAAAAAAGTGGAGAGTGCAGATGAGTGATATTACTATTACTATAGATGGTCGTGAATGCAAGGCAAAAGAGGGTGAATTTATCCTCAATATTGCTAGAGCAAACGGCATATATATACCGGCGATTTGTTATCTAAATAGATGCTCTCCTACATTGGCGTGTAGAATCTGTCTGGTAGAGGCTGATGGCAAAAGAGTCTATTCTTGCAATGCCAAAGCCAAAGATGGGATGGATATTGTAACAGAGAATGAAGAGATTCTTGAAGAGCGAAAAGCCATTATGCAGGTATATGATGTCAACCACCCCTTGCAGTGTGGCGTATGTGACCAAAGCGGTATGTGTGAGTTGCAAAATTATACGCTAGAGCTTGGTGTTGATGCTCAGCCTTTTGCAATACCAGATACCAAAAGAGAGACGACAAATTGGAGTTCGGTGCTTCATTATGATGCCGGTTTGTGTATCGTGTGTGAAAGATGTGTTACCGTATGTAAAGATATGGTAGGTGATGCTGCACTTGGTACTGCTCCAAGGGGCGGGGAGAAGCTCTCAAAAGAGCTCAAAGAGATAGTCCCTAAAGATGCATACGCAATGTGGAACAAGCTACAAAAGTCTATCATTGCTCCAAGTAACGGTACAGGCGAGACTAACTGCAGCGATTGTGGTGAGTGTATAGCAGTATGTCCCGTCGGGGCACTTGTAAGCCGAGATTTTCAATATACATCAAATGCCTGGGACCTTACACGCATACCGGCAGTAGCAGCCCACTCAAGTGACGGCTTTCAGATATATTATGAGGTCAAGCCGACATCCATAGCCGACAGAACTCCAAAGATATATAGAGTTACAAATGAGTGGCACTTTACATCACTTGATGGATCGGCTAGATTTGCATATGATTTTGAAAATAGAGGAGTTGCCAAAGATAGAGAGGCTTTTGATAAAGCAGTCGATGCTATTAAAAAAGCCAAAACTATTAGATTTAACTCTCTAATCACCAACGAAGAGGCTTTGATGTTGCAGACTCTAAAAGAGAAACTTGGACTCAAACTATACAACCCAGAGGTGAGAGCATATCAAAAGTTTTTATCAGCATATTCAGAGGCAAGTGGCAATATGCTATATACTACAGATAATGATGAGATTAGAAAAGAGGCAGATTTTGTTGTCGCAGTAGGTACGCACCTCAGAAATGAAGCACCAGGCAGCAGGCACGCATTCAACAATGTCCAAAAGATGAACAAAGGCGCAGGCTTGTATTT
>CAZVPN010000088.1:3448-5839 GCA_964628135.1 uncultured Campylobacterales bacterium | reverse complement strand
TTTACTTTTTGAGTGGGGTTACATACATATTGACATATCTGCCCTCTTGGTGTGCACCTTTTTCTAGTTTGCCCACATCTTCGAGCATTGGCCATACTCGCTCTAGCACATCTACACCAAGCTGCGGCGTTGCCATCTCTCTACCTCTGAGAAATACTCTTAGCTTGACATGCTTGCCCTTTTCGAGAAACTCTCTAGCGTGCTTGACTTTGTAGGCTATGTCATTTTCGGCTATCTTGCAAGAGAATTTGACCTCTTTGACCTCTATTTTCTTTTGGTTTTTCTTTGCCTCTTTTTTCTTCTTCTCAAGCTGATATTTATGCTTGCCATAATCCATAACTTTGGCTACAGGGGGTTTAGCATCAGGAGATACTAAGACCAAATCTAGACCTCTATCTTCTGCGATGCTAAGTGCCTCCTCCTTGCTGATGATGCCAAACTGCTCGCCATCATCAGATATTACTCTCAACTCTCTTGCTCTGATACGATCATTCATGATGGTATCATCAGACTTCTTTCTACCCCTGTTATTGTTATGTTGTCGACTCAAATTTTTCCTTCTTTGATTTGTTGGCTTAATTGTAGCATAAATTCATCTTCAGAGAGATTATACTGCTCTTTTTTGCGTCTGTCCCTGATGGCAACAGTGCGGTTTTTGACCTCCTCGTCACCTATGATCACTACATATGGGACTCTCTGTTTCTCTGCTGTTCTGATGCGCTTGTTGAGACTTTCATTTTTGTCATACACCTCAGCATCCATACCCTCTATGAGCATTTTTTGCTTAAGCTCCTTGGCATATGCCACATGATCATCGGAGATAGGGACAAATATCACCTGCACAGGCGACAAAAAGACAGGAAACTCTCCGGCATAATGCTCTGTCAAGATACCTATAAATCTCTCAAAAGATCCGAGTATCGCTCTATGTATCATTACCGGTCGTTTGCGTTCGTTATCCTCATCCACATACTCTATCTCAAATCTCTCAGGCAAGTTAAAATCCACCTGAATGGTGCCACACTGCCACTTTCTGCCTATAGCATCAGTGATCTTGATATCAATCTTTGGACCATAGAAGGCTCCACCGCCCTCATCTATAGTATATGGCAGATTGTTGCCCTCGAGTGCATCTTTGAGTCCTTGGGTTGCTTTCTCCCACACCTCATCTTCACCTATTGATTTCTCTGGTCTAGTAGATATCTCCATAGTATAATCAAACTCAAAAAGCTTCATCACCGAATCAACAAACTCAAGCACCTCAAGCACCTCAGATGATATCTGATCAGGTGTGCAGAAGATATGAGCGTCATCTTGGGTAAATTCTCTGACCCTAAAGAGTCCGTGAAGCACCCCCGACATTTCGTGTCTGTGCACTACGCCATACTCATAATACTTCAATGGCAGATCACGATAGCTTCTGGTGGCATTTTTGTATATCTGAATGTGACCTATGCAGTTCATAGGTTTGATGCCATACTCTTGTCCATCTATCTCGGTCAGATACATATTTTCGCCATAGTTGTCATAGTGTCCGCTAGTCTTCCACATATCTGCCTTCAAAATCTCTGGACCGCGAACCGGCTCATAGCCTCGTTGGAGATGAGCTTTGTGTAGCATCTGCTCAAGCTTGTATCTGAGTTTGGCACCTTTTGGCAACCAAAACGGCAATCCCGCTCCCGCCTCATCACTGGTCATAAATAGCTCCATCTCGGTGCCTATCTTGCGGTGGTCACGCCTTTTTGCCTCCTCCATCATAGTGGTATAGGCTTTGAGAGACTCTTTGTCTGCAAAAGCTATACCATAGATTCGTGTCAACATCTCGGCATTTTCATCTCCGCCTAGATATGCTCCTGCTACTCTGGTGAGCTTGAAGTTGTGCAAAAACTTTAGATTGGGCACATGAGGTCCGCGACAGAGATCCTCAAAATCCCCCTGCTTATAGACAGAGACTCTCTCATCCGCAATCTTGGACAAAACAGCCTGCTTGAGATCATCATCGGCAAACTTTTCAAGAGCCTCCTCTTTGCTAATCTCATACTTCTCTATAGCATAGCCCTTTTTGATGAGCTGCTTCATCCTCTTCTCTATCTGCTTGAGATCCTCTTCTCCTATCTTCTCATCAACTCTAAAGTCATAATAAAATCCCTCATCGACTACCGGACCTACAAAAAACTTGGCATTGGTATATAGCTCTGAGATAGCCTGTGCCATCAGGTGTGCCGTAGAGTGGCGAATGATCTCCAAGGCATTTTGGCTATTATCCGCCTCGATAGCAACTCCGTCAAATGACTCTCCTGCACTCTGAGTATCTACAATATTCCCATCTTTGTCAAGATAACCTATGATATTCTTGCTCAATCTAAACCCTTCTGTGCCATATATGGCTAT
>CAZVPN010000088.1:0-3348 GCA_964628135.1 uncultured Campylobacterales bacterium | reverse complement strand
GTTTATCATAGATTAAGCTTTCATCAAGTAATATCACCCAAAATCACTCCGATTTAAGGAATACGAATGCAAGTATATCTCGATAACAACAGAGCAACAATGCTTGATCAGCAAGTAATTGATGCAATGATGCCTATGTATAGCGAAAACTATGCAATAGCAGATAATAAAAATGCTCAACAGCTACAAACCAAAAAAGCCATAGATGAAGCCTTTGAAAAGATCAGAGCATCTATCCACGCTCGCAACGATGACAAGTTTGCTACATTTACAAGTGCAGATGATGCCCATATCAGACTGCTTCTTGAAATCTATATGAACAAGATCCTAACAGGACAAAAAAACAGCATCATACTATCAGCCACAGAGAGTGATGCCATATACGAGACTGCCAAATATCTAGCAGATCAGGGCTGCAGGATCAATATAGTGCCTCTAAACAATGAGGGCATCATAGATATAGATATGCTCAGAGATATCATCACACCCAAAACTGCACTAGTCTCCATCACTATGGTAGATAGTATGAGTGGGGCTATCATGCCTATTGATGAAGTAGCACAGATTTGCAAAGAGCACGAAGTGCCGCTACATAGCGATGCCACACACGCAATCGGCAAACTCCCGATAGATGTGCAGATGCTGGATCTTGACTATATGAGCATATCTACCGAAACGATGCACGGACCAAGCGATATAGCGTTGATGTATATCAAAGATGGTATGCAGTTGCCAAATCTGATCACTCCCATACACAGCAGGGCGGGATTGGTAGGTATAGGCAAGGCACTGGAGCTTGCTGCCGATGCTCAAGCATTTGAGATGGAGGATGTCAGGGAGCTTAGAGATGAGCTTGAGGAGGCAATCAGAGAGATAGATGAGCATATCATCATCACATCTTGGGCATATAGAGTGCCAAATACCGTTATGGCTGGATTTAAGGGAGTGCATAGCGAAGCACTGATTTGGGAGCTTGCCAAAGCCGGCATAAGCGTATATAGCGAACGCTCCAAAGGTGCATTAGTGGACAATCTGGAGATCGATCCGGCATACAGACATACCCTCGTGGGGTTTGCACTAAGCAGATATACTACAGAGGATGAGATCAAATATCTAATAGAAAAACTTCCAAAAGCTATCAAACTCATCAGAGAAGAGAGGATAAAGTAATGACAGCACAAACAAGATACGGCAACAAAATGCAGATGCTCATAGATGCACCCAAAAACTGCGGAACTATATCCCCGCAAGAGCTTGAGGAGCTTGGTGCAGAGCTATTTGTATATGAATACGGCAGCGAAGAGATAGGCGAAAAGATCACACTCTATTGGGCGATAGAAAAAGATGAAGATGTCATTGTCATGGCACGCTTTACGCACTTTGGCTCTCCTGCCGGAGTGGCTGCCAATGATATGGCGGCTCTGCTTTGTCGCAACAAAACTGTAGAAAAGGCAGTAGAGCTCAACTACAAGGGCTTGGAGTATTTCCTCAGAGACAATCCAAACTTGCCTGCACTTCCCGATGATGAGAGATACAATATCGTCTTGGCGCTTGATGCTATCAAACAAGCTGCCAAAAGCTATCTTGGAGAAAAGAGAGAGAGCCAGTGCCCATGCCATGATACACCTATGAATATTGAAAGCATCAAAGAGGCGATCAAAGAGTATGATATACAAAACCTAAAAGAGCTTACACAATATACCAAAGCAGGCATCTATGATCAGGCTTGTCTGGCACCAAGCAAACTTTTTGAGGAGAGAAAAGTGTATCTACAAGATATACTCAAAGAGGCTCACGATGAGATAGAGGCAGAACGCCTTGCCAAGATGGCGCCACTTGATACTCCATTTGCCCAAATGAACCTAGAGCAGCAAATTGCCACCCTAAACAAAGCTATAGATGACTCTGTGCGTCAATACTTGGTGATGGATGGAGGCAATATGGAGATACTTGATGTCAAACAAAATGGTCAGCAGATAGATGTCTATATCAGGTATGTAGGTGCGTGTAGCGGATGTGCCAGCTCTACTACAGGCACCCTATTTGCCATAGAGAGTGCTCTCAAAGAGAAGGTAGATGAGAATATCCGAGTCCTTTCGGTATAGAAAATATATACTTGAGGGTGATATTCCCTCTACCAAGCAAAAATAGAGTAAAATTATCCCAACAATAACTTTGCACAAGGAAGCACAATGCTAAATGCAGTATATGATGATGCCAGGGAGCATATGGACAAAAGTATAGAGGCGATGAAGAGAGAGTTTGCCACCTTAAGAACGGGCAGAGTGACTACATCTGTAGTAGATCATGTCAAAGTGGACTATTATGGCACCCCAACACCACTCAATCAAGTAGGTAATGTCATAGCTATGGATGCTACTACTATCTCAATCACTCCATGGGAAAAAAGCCTCTTGCCTGTCATCGAAAAGGCGATTCAAGAGGCAAATATCGGCGTCAACCCAAATAATGACGGCGATTTTATCAAGCTCTTTTTCCCTCCAATGACTGTAGAGCAAAGACATGAGATAGTCAAGCAGGCAAAAGCTATGAGCGAAAAAGCAAAAGTAGCGGTCAGAAATATCAGAAAAGATGCCAACGACAAAGTCAAAAAGCTTGAAAAAGATAAAGAGATAAGCGAAGATGAGATGAAAAGAGGCTTGGATCAAGTCCAAAAGATCACCGATGAGCATATCAAAAAGATAGATGATATTCTAGCTGCCAAAGAGGCAGATATACTCAAAGTATAATCATGGATTTAGAAGCCATATACAAAGAGGCAAATGCTCTGCTTGAAGGGCATTTTTTGCTTGCTAGCGGCAATCATTCATCCAGATATCTTCAGAGTGCCAAAGTGCTAGAATATCCCAAAAAAGCAGCACTTTTGACAGATGAGCTCGCTCGTATGATCAAGGATGCCGGCATAGAGGCAGACACCGTATGCGCACCGGCACTCGGCGGGGTGCTCGCAGGCTATGAGCTTGCTAGATCTCTTGATGTGCGTTCAATATTTGTCGAAAAAAAAGATGGAGCGATGGAGCTTCGCCGAGGATTTGAGATAGCACCGGGCGAGAAGGTCATCATCTGTGAAGATATCATCACCACAGGCGGCTCGGCACTCAAAGCGGCCAAAGCGATAGAGGCATTAGGAGGCAAAATAGTAGCCTTCGCATCCCTTGCCAACAGAGGCTTTTGCAAAAGAGTAGGAGGCAACAACGATATCAAACCAGAGTGTGCCCTCCCAAAAGATATTCCATTTTTTGCCATAGATGATTTCATATTTGAAATGTATGCCCCACAAGAGTGCCCAATGTGCAAAGAGGGCAAAACAGAAGCGATCAAGCCAGG
>CAZVPN010000087.1:0-5893 GCA_964628135.1 uncultured Campylobacterales bacterium | reverse complement strand
CTTCAAGTGGGGTCAATTTTGAGATTAGCCCCTTCTCGTCCTGCTCTTTGTAATCAAAAGCTCCATATATATTGCCGCTGCTGTCATCGTGAGTCTCTTCGATATTGTATGCAGATTTTGGCAAGATTGACGGCACAAATCCACTGCTGATGGCATGATGCTCTTTTGCTATTTGCAAGTCTTGATACTTGTTTAGCTCAATCCCTCCAAAAAATGCCTTAAAAAGCAGGTAAATAAATATCACAAGCACAAGTATAGCAAGCAGCAGATTTCTCATATCATTCTCCTCATCTCATCTTCGGTTATGGTAGCCACTGATAGACTCTGAGCCTTTGTGAGTTTGCTACCCGCATCTTCGCCATAAATTACAAAATCGGTCTTTTTGCTCACAGAGTTTGTCACCTTTGCACCCAGAGCTTCCAACTCTTTTTTGATCTCATCTCTTGGCTGGCTCATTGTGCCGGTTAGAACTACGGTTTTGCCTTTGAATGGATTGTCGGGTGCTGTTGTCTCATGCTCTACGGTCG
This sequence comes from uncultured Campylobacterales bacterium, assembly GCA_964628135.1. Classification (GTDB taxonomy): domain Bacteria; phylum Campylobacterota; class Campylobacteria; order Campylobacterales; family Sulfurovaceae; genus JAAXPZ01. Next base: position 5,366 of record CAZVPN010000087.1, on the reverse strand, counting down.
GCTTTATTATATCAAATAGCTCCAAGACTTCATCGCGATTGACCCTCATAAACTCGATCAAAGAGTTTGCCATCTCTTCTCCGATACCGTCTATAGACACAATATCATCATACTTTGCATCCACAATTTTGAGTCCAAACTTTATGGAAAGTGCTCTGCTTGCCACAGCCCCTATATGCTCTATTCCAAGTGCATTGATTACATTATGTAGCGGTGCACCTTTTGTCGCTTTGATAGCATTTAATAGATTGTTTATCTTTTTCTCTTTGAAGCCCTCAAGACGCGAAAGATCTTCGGCTTTGAGTCTGTATAGATCAAGCACATCATCTATGATATGCTCCTCAACCAACTGTTCGACAATCTTAGAGCCCAATCCATCGATATTCATACAGCCTTTTCGGGCAAAATGAATTATATTGTTGGTGATTCTGGCAGGGCATTTTAGGTTTTGACACTTGATCAAGGCTCCCTCGTCCAAAAGCTCACTCCCGCAAGCAGGGCAATGGGTAGGGCGGTCTATTCTTTTTTCACTTCCATCTCTTCTGTCTGTGAGCACCTTTGTGATTTTTGGGATTACATCGCCGCTTCTTATGATTATGACTTGATCATTGATGCGGATATCCATACGCTCTATCTCATCAAAGTTATGAAGTGTTGCACGGGTGATGATAGCCCCGTCTATATCGACAGGCTCTACATCTGCTACGGGAGTAACTACGCCGGTTCTGCCTACTTGAAAGGTGACATTATTGATGCGGGTAACCTTCTCTACAGCAGGAAATTTATACGCACATTGCCATCTTGGGAATTTGACTGTATAGCCCAACTGCTCCTCTTTGCTCACATCATCTACTTTGATCGCCATGCCATCCATCATCATAGGTATGTCATCTCGCTTGGATATAAGAAATTGATAAAAATCCTCTATACATTTGATATCACTGCAGGCTTTTGAGTATGGAGGCTTGAGAAAGCCTAGATTGTGAACAAAATCCATCTTCTCAGAGTGTTTTTGGTAATCGAGTGTATTTTCTCCCAACCCCCAAGGGTAAAACACAAGTCGGCGTTTGGCAGTCACAGATGAGTCAAGTTGTCTTAGGCTTCCGGCTGCTGCATTTCTGGGGTTGGCAAAGGGTTGCTCACCATTTGCTATACGCTCATTGTTGATCTTGTCAAAATCATCTTTGAGGATCACTATCTCTCCTCGTATTTCTATCAGACTTTTGTAGGAGATACTTAGAGGTATAGAGTGAATCGTGCGGACATTTGCGGTTACATCTTCGCCTACTACACCATCGCCTCGAGTGATGGCTCGCACCAAAGTGCCATCATCATAGATCAGATTCATACTTGCCCCATCAAATTTGGGCTCACAAAAGTATTCGCTTTTGCCTACATTTTTCTCCACCCTGTCTATCCAATCTTGCACCTCTTGGGTGCTAAAAGCATCCTCCATACTCCACATTCTAGTGATATGTTTAGCCTTGCTAAAACTCTCTCTGACTACGCCACCGACGCGTCTGGTAGGCGAATCAGAAGCTACATCTTCAGGATGCTCTTGTTCATACTCTAAAACTTCGTGATATAGCTTGTCATACTCTTCATCGGTAGCAATAGGATTGTCATCCACATAATAGGCTCTCGCCCACTTTTTAAGGGTCTCTACATTTTGTTTGTATTGTTCTTTTGTCATATTATCTCTCTTGCTCTATATGATATCAAATATTTGGTATAAATTTATCAAAAATGCACTCTTGCCAATTTTGTTCACTTTTATTATGCCAAAATATTTGTGATAGTTGATAGATATAGCTCAATCAACACCAAATATACAGTCAAAGTAAACTCAAACTTCAAATAGATTGATCGCGATAATTTACTCGCACTTTATCTCCATAAAACTTTGGTTTGGTGTGCAGGATATATAGATCCAAAAATGCTTTTGTCCGTGCTAGTAGTTCTCTTATTTTCATTCGGTATGCAGCGGCAGTGTTGGAGATGCCTTTAGCCGTGAAGCCTATTGCTTTTTCTCCTTTGGCGTGTGCTATATATAGAGCACGCTCTAAGTGAAATTTTTGTGAGATGATAATATAGTCATCGAGATCAAATATCTTTTTGGCTCTGATGATCGAATCAAGTGTCCTAAAGCCTGCATAATCTTTGGCTATGTATTTTGCCGGCACTCCTGCTCGGATGAGGTCACGATACATTTTGGTGGTCTCATCATAATATCTGCTTCCATTATCTCCCGAGACCAATATCGCATCGACTTTGTGAGCTCTCCACAATGCTGCGGCAGCACGGATACGATAGGTATAAAACCAGTTGGGTCTGCCTTTGGCGATGTATTTTGTAGTGCCCAGCAGCAGAGCGGCTCTTTTGTGGGGGATTTTGGATATATCGCTATAGATGTATGGTGCACTTTTGTATGCTATATATCTATCTATACCGACTATAAACAAAGCAGCGATCAAAATAGATGCAAGTATATACTTCATGCTCCAAACCATCCCTGCACCAAAGCCATATAGAGCAGAGTGCCGCCAAAGATGCTGACAAGATAGTTTTTCAAAAGTAGATGAAGCCCCACAGTCCCTGCTACTCCAAGCAGCTCATAGGCACCGTAAGGGGCAGATTGGAAGTCTATGTCTTTGAGTGAGTAAAAGACCAAAATAGTCATAATCACAGGAGGAAACCACTCCTCCAAAAATATGATAAACTTAGGTGGCGTGTGGGATCTAAAAAAGAGAAACGGCAAAGCTCTAGTGAAGTAGTTGACAACTGCCATAACCACTATCGCAAAGATGACATAGCTATTCATTGCTAACTGCCTTTGCTGTAGAGTTTTTCTCTATCTTGGCTCTTAGCACAAATAGCATCACCAATGAAAAACCTATGGCACCAAGAAGCATATTTTTGCCAAGCAGGATAAGAGCAAATATCGAGGCAATAGCTCCTATGACAAATGGGATTATGTTTTGTCTGTTTTTGTATTGTTCAAGCATCAAAACTACAAACAGTGCAGTCAACGAAAAGGCTACTCCTCTGCTGTCAAAGTGGACACTTGCTCCAAACAGTGCTCCCAGAAGCGATCCGGTGACCCAATAGCTGTGATTGAATATTGAGAGAAAGAAACTGTAGTGCTTTTGAGATATATCCTCGGGGATCTTTATGCCTGTAAGCACGGCGTATGTCTCATCGGTAAGGGCGTGGATAAGATATGGCTTGAGCCATCCTGTCTTTTTGAATTTTTTCAGCAAGGAGAGTCCATAAAATGATTGTCTGACATTGATAAAAAAGCTTGCAATCGCAATATCTGCAAATCCAAGCTTGGCACCCAAAAAACCAACGGCAGCAAACTGAAGTGCTCCGGCATAGATAAATAGACTCATAACAAGGCTTAGATACCAAGGATAATGATTGCTTGCCATCAATACACCAAAGGCAAATCCAAGCACAAGATAGCCCATCATAACGGGTATGGAGTTGCGAAAAGCTGTTTTGATCTCTTTTGAATATCTCATGGCAGGATTATATCCAAAATCTCAAAATACTCTTTTGTATGGCAGTGTAAAGATATTATACTCATCAGGCATATCTAGTGAAGGCAGGCACTTCCACGACTTTGGCATATGCTTTTGCAGTTTGGCGGATATATCCTCTGCCAGTTTGCTTGCATCTTTGGCACTGAGATTGTCCACTTTGACAAAGAGTTGGATCTTTTGGTCACTCTTGCCCTGATATATCTGAAACTCAAAACCGCCAAGCATAGCAAGCATATGTTTGGCAAGATGAGCAAATTTCACAGCTTCATCTCCTTTATACTCTATCAAAAAGTAATCAGCTTTGCCATCTTTGAGCAAAGATGCGGCTATAGTGTAGTCTCTATTGAGATGCTGCTTGATGAGTAGGGGTGTAAGCGGTGAGTCTATACGCTCAAATTTGGCATAATATGTCCGATTGCCAAAGCGTATGCTTTGGACAATCCTGTTTCGCTTGATGTAGTAGTGATCGTCAATCAGATCAAGATCAAAGATTTTGATGCTCTATCTCCTAGTAGATTGGCTTGTCATATATGACAAATTTGGAGGCAAGCTCTTTCATCTCCTCTTTGATCTTGGCGTGCAACTCATGGTCGTTGATATTGTCAAGCACATCGGCGATCTTGTTTGCTATGATCTCAAATTCAGGCTCTTTCATCCCTCTGCTTGTGAGTGCGGGTGAGCCTATACGGATACCTGAGGTGACAAATGGGCTTCTTGTCTCTCCGGGGACTGTGTTTTTGTTGACGGTAATTCCGGCATTGCCAAGTGCAGCATCTGCATCTTTGCCGCTGAAATCTTTGTTGAGGAATGATACAAGCACTAGATGGTTATCAGTGCCTCCACTTACGATATCGTAGCCTCTTTTGATGAGCACATCGGCAAGCACCTTTGCATTGGCTTTGACCTGTTTGGCATACTCTTTCCACTCAGGTGAGAGATTGTGCTTAAATCCTACTGCCTTGGCAGCTATCACATGCACAAGCGGACCACCCTGCATACCAGGGAATATCGCTGAATTGATCTTTTTGGCGATCTCCTCATCGTTGGTCATGATCATACCGCCTCTTGGACCTGCCAATGTCTTGTGGGTAGTGGTGGTGACCACATCTGCATATGGGAATGGGTTCATATGCTCTCCTGCACATACCAAACCGGCTATGTGAGCTATATCGGCAAAGAGATATGCTCCTACGGCATCGGCTATCTCTCTAAATTTGGCAAAATCTATCTCTCTAGCATACGCAGATGCACCGCATACGATGATCTGAGGCTGTGTGATCTTGGCTATCTCCATCACCTTGTCATAATCTATGCGACCGTCAAGCTCCACTCCATATGTAAAGCTATGGTAGTTTTTGCCCGAAAAGCTTGGTTTGGAGCCGTGAGTGAGGTGTCCACCGTGGCTTAGATCCATACCGAGTATCTTGTCGCCTGCTTTGATGAGTGCAGCATATACCGCACCATTTGCCTGAGAGCCTGAGTGTGGCTGAACATTGGCAAACTTGCAACCAAACAGCTCTTTGGCTCTATCGATAGCGATCTGCTCTACCTTGTCGGCATTTTCGCATCCGCCATAATATCTTTTGTATGGATAACCCTCGGCATATTTGTTGGTAAATACTGACCCCATAGCCTCCATTACTGCCGGAATTGTGAAGTTTTCACTTGCGATCATCTCAAGGTGATCGGTCTGTCTGTGAAGCTCATTTTCAATAGCTTCAAAAATCTCCGGATCAAAGCTCTCTATAGCATAACTCATTATTTTTTTCCTTGCATTAAAGTAATGTATTTATATCAAAATTCCTCTAAAGAGTAATTGTA
>CAZVPN010000086.1:0-6123 GCA_964628135.1 uncultured Campylobacterales bacterium | reverse complement strand
AAGCTTATTGTTTACCTCTAAATACTCAAGCTCAGGCACAGAATCAGCCACTACACCGGCTCCGGCTTGTAAAGTGATGCGATCAGGCTGTATCAAAGATGTCCGTATAGCGATAGCTGAGTCCATATCTCCGGTGAATGAGAAATATCCTACACTTCCACTATAAAATCCTCTTTTGAGCCCTTCAAATTTGGCTATGAGCTCCATTGCCTTGATCTTAGGAGCCCCCGTCATAGTGCCTGCCGTGAAGGTAGCACGAAAGAGATCAAACATATCTTTATCGTCATCTATCTGAGCTACCACATCCGATACCATATGCATCACATGCGAATACTTCTCTACACGCATAATCTCAGGCACACTCACAGTGCCTGTCTTTGCCACCCTGCCTACATCATTACGCCCCAAATCTATAAGCATCAAATGCTCTGCTCTCTCTTTTGGATCATTGAGCATCTCTACCTCTAGTTCGTGATCTCTTTGCTTGGTTTTACCCCGTTTGCGTGTGCCGGCTATTGGACGCAAAAGTATCTCTCTATCCTCCAGTTTGACCATCACCTCAGGGCTTGAACCACATATTGCAAAATCATCAAACTCCAGCAAAAATAGATATGGAGATGGGTTTTTGGATCTCAATACCCTATAGAAACTCAAAGGATCAATCTCACCCTTTTGTGTGTAGCGATTTGATGGCAGCATCTGAAAGACATCTCCGGCTCTGATATGCTCTTTTGCATCTAGAACAATCTGCTCAAAACGCTCCTTGGAGAGCGCAAACTCACCATCTCCTTTCAGAATAGCCGGCTTTATCTGAAGTGGCTTATGCTCTTGGTTGAGCAGACCAATCACTGCCTCTACCATATCATGATATCTATCATCAGGATCTATGATGCTAAGTGTTGCGCTCTTGTGAGAAAAACCTATCAAAAGCTTGGGTCGTATCATATCAAAATCGGGTGTCTTGAGGGTATCTTTGAGTCCATCCATAAACTCTCTAAGAGATGGCTCAAACACTTTGACCATATCATATGCGATATAACCAATGAAGCCGTCTACATAGCCAAATCCAGCCTCTTGAGCCATCTGCTTGTATCTGGCTTGATCTATATCTTTGTAATATTGTTGCAAAAATTCAAACGGGTCTTGATCAAGCACATTCTTGTTGCCATCTTGGTTTGTATATAGAGTTTGGTTGCCTTGATAGACAATCTGCTCTCTTGCACCTATTGCAATGAAACTAAAATTGCCATCATCCGTATTGACCACACTCTCAAAGAGCATAGTGATTTCATCTCTAAATAGCTCTTTGATCTCGCCATACAGAGCAACCGGGGTCAACTGGTCAAATAAAACTTTTTTGATCATTTTGTCTGCTTGACTACAAAACCATCTATTCCCAAAGAACTCTTTACACTTCCAAGTGCTGCTTTTGCGTCATCATGTGAACTGTATGGTCCTACTCTGACTCGTCTAGTTTTGCCGTTTATATTTATTGTATACTCCAACCCCGCATCTTTAATTTTTTGCAAAAATTTCGGATTTGGATCTCTATTAAAAGCGCCGACTTGAATATAATATGCCGCTTTTGCTTTGAATAGATCTACGGGTTTTGGCTTTGGCTTTGGCTTTTCTGCTTTATGCTCTTTTTGCACAGGTTTTTCAACAGGTTTTTGAATCTCTGTTTTTGGCTCAGGTTTCGGTTTTGGTTTTGGTTTTGGTTTGGGCTTTGGTTTTGGTTGGGCTTTTGGTACTGCAATATTTTTTGATTTATCTTTGCCCGTATCGTTTTGTGGTATTAGATCACTTTGCGCTATTTCACTTGCATTGTTCTCTGCTACCATAATATCATTTGAGTCACCAAATATCATTTTTGCAAGAAAAACACCCATAACCAGAACAATTATGATCAATGCGATCATAGGCAGCATGCTTTTTGTTTTTTTGACGGGAGAGGAGAAGTCATCTATTATTAAATCATCTAAACTGTGTTCATTCATTGTAATACCTCCGATAATTGTGGTGATTATAGCATAGCAACAATAATGATTGACTAATGCAAACTTTCCCAAACCTCAACAGCCTGCTTATGCTCAGCAACATCGTGACATCTGATAATATTGGCTCCATTTTCGAGAGATTTTAGATGAATTGCGATCGTACCGGGCAGCCTATCCTCTACCGGTGCCGGGCTAATACTGTCTATCATGGATTTCCTGCTGGCTCCGACTAAAATTTGACATCCGAATTTTCTAAAATTGGATAAATTTTTAATCAACTCAATATTATGTTCGAGCTTTTTTCCAAAGCCGATTCCTACATCCAATATTATCCTGTCTCTGCTCAAGCCTGCCTCTTCACACTTTTTGATGCGCTCACGAAAAAAATCATCAACCTCGAGTATCACATCTTTATACTCCGGATTATGCTGCATTGTTTGGGGGGTACCCTGCATATGCATTATGCAAAGTTTGGCATCATACTTTATTGCCAGCGAAACTATCTGCTGATTGTCTGCCCCTGTAATGTCATTAATAATTTTAAAACCGCTTTTAAGTGCATACTCTACCACTGATGGCGTGTAGCTGTCTATACTGAATTCTGCCTTTTTGTATAGTTTCCTGTTTGATATCATATCGCAGATATGACGAACTCTCTCAAGTTCGATATCTTCATCTACCGGCTCAGATCCGGGTCTGGAGGATACAGCTCCTATATCAATAATCTCTGCACCATCGGCTATCATTTTTTCTATCTGTGCAATAGCATCTTCTGCTACAAATCTACTACCGCTGTAAAAACTGTCACTATTTGCATTAATAACACCCATTATTTGTGTGGAAAATCTCTTTTGTGGTAAAAACTCCGCAAGCTTGGCGGCAAACTCTCTGAGCCCAAAAGGCTGTGCTTTCTCCTTTTGAGAAAGTATCTCTATCTGCTTTTGATTTGCTATCAGCAGACAGTCGTATGAGCTTTTGCTGCATGTAATGACACCCTCAGGTACTGCAAGCTCTGCGCCGATACTTAAGGCATCCTGCTTCAAAATATTGGCAGCTGGAGCAGAGATGTCTTTGATTACAAAATAGTAAAGATCCATCTTTTTGGATATTATCGAAACTCCTCCGCCCTGGACACCTATCCTCTTTAGGTACTGTTTTACATCATTGGGTTTTGCTATTTTATATATATTCACGATCACCCCCTTTAGTCTATTTTTTCTTTCTTGCCAGAAGTTTTAGTAATACTGCACTTAAAACAAATGGTGCCGGGGAGCCTCTATCCAACACCTTGATCGCATTCTCAAAAAGCTTCAAACTCTTTTCATCAAGGTTATATTTTTGACTCTGTATCGCTTTTTTTATTATCTGCTCGATCATTTTCTTTATCTCCGTAGAATCTGTCCGGGCATTACTGTGTACAAATTCATATACAGACCTAATATCCAAATTTGACATATTTAGATCAATTTTTATCTCTTTATCTATCTCCTCTATCACAACAATAGGCAAACGAGATCTAATAGTGGGCAAGATTATAGATTTTGTAGTGAAGATCAGTATAAACTCTTTATTTGGAGGAGGCTCCTCTATGATTTTGAGTAATCTGTTTTGGACAACATCACTGTAGCTGTCGGCTGCCAAGATAATAATAGTTCGGTCACTGCTTGCTACATATGCTTTCTCGATAGCCAACTTGACATCATCCACCAAAAAGTTGCCCTCTCTAACAATTTTGACAAATCTGTCGGTATCACTGCCGATAGCCTCCAGATCGCTTATGACTTTGTCAAAGTTCGAGGCAATAATAATCTGGCTGACAAGTCTCATTCGTCCGGATCCACTTCACCATAAAGTATTGCTTCCATAGTCTTGTCAAACAACTTATACAGCTGTATGAGCTTGATATCCAGATCCGGATCACTCTCTCTAAATGATATACTGTTTTGCGTGTGCTCATTAATAAGCCATAAGAAATTTTCATCATTTCTGTAGGCAAAACTTGAATAGCTATATCCTCCATCACCGATATACCATACAAAATAGCCATTTGGATATGATATATCGAACATATCCTCCATCGCCTCTATCTCACTCTTCTCTTTTATATTTTTCGATGCAGAAAAGCAGCTCATCATGTCATAGATCGGAATAAAGGGTCTATTTTTATCTTTACAGTTGATATGGTCTTGTATATATCTTGAAAACCATCTCCTTTTACTGTCTGTGACTATCAGCAGAGTTTGTCCCTGCGCTATCTTCATAACAGCACTCCTGACGATAGGTACCCAGTCGAAACGAACCTCTTCCATCCATGAAAGTGCAGTCTCCTCTTCTCTGATAGCCTTAAGTGTCCAATCAAGAAGTGCTTGCATGACTATTTGTCCAGATCGTATGCGCTATGAAGTACTTTGACTGCCCTCTCTCCGTGGACCTCATCCACTACCATAGATATTTTGATCTCAGAAGTTGAGATCATCTCTATATTGATTCCAGCATCAGCCAAGGCGGAAAAGGCGGTAGCAGCTACTCCGGAATGTGATTTCATTCCTACTCCCACTACAGATACTTTACAAATACTCTCATCAAAATCCACACTGCCGACATCATTGCCAAAAGACTCTATAAGTTCTTTGGTAATCTCTATCTCATTGTGCGGAACAGTAAATCCGAGATTGGTTGTTCCATCATTGCTGGCATTTTGTATAATCATATCCACATTGATCTGTGCCTCTGAAAGTTTTGTAAATATCTCGGCTGCCACTCCAGGTCTGTCTGAAACTTCCCTTAGTGATACTCGCGCCTGATTTTTGTCCAGTGCTACACCGCTTACAAGAACCTCTTCCATATCTTTCTTCTCCTCTGCAATTATTGTTCCTTCATTGTCATTAAAACTGCTTTTTGCCACAATCTTCACACCCATTTTTTTGGCAAGCTCTACTGAGCGGCTCTGCAGCACCTTTGCTCCAAGACTTGAAAGCTCAAGCATCTCATCATAAGAGATATAGTCCAGCTTTTTTGCTTTGGGCTCTATACGAGGATCTGTAGTATATATACCATCCACATCAGAATATATCTCACATGCATCGGCATCCAGTGCTCCCGCAATTGCAACTGCACTCAGATCACTGCCGCCTCGACCAAGAGTAGTTACGCTGCCCTCTTTGTTGATGCCCTGAAAACCTGCAATGATAACTATCTTATCTCTGCTTAGTTCCACATTGATCGCTTTTGTATTGATTGACTCAATTCTTGCAAATGTATGATAGCTGTCTGTTTGGATTCCTGCCTGCCTGCCTGTCATTGCTACTGCATCATACCCCATCTCCTGTAGGGCAATTGCGAGCAATGAAGCTGTTACTCTCTCACCGGAACTCAGCAGCATATCCATCTCTCTTTTAGATGGATTTTTCGAGAAATGGTGCGCATATTCAATAAGCTTATTGGTCTCGCCGCTCATTGCAGAGACTACTGCTACTATACTATTGCCCTCAGATTTGTTTTTGGCAACTCTTTTGGCTACATTCTCTATACGCGAGAGATCTCCTACGCTTGTTCCGCCATACTTCTGTACTATCAACATCTACAGTAATCCCTTTTTTGTAAAATAATCTATGACTTTTTTATATGCTTTTCTTTTGAGAAAAGCAGCTTTTTTAAATAATGCCTCTCTTGTTACACATCTATAATCGTCAAACTCCGGCTCCCTGAATGCAGATAGATCAACCTTGTTGTTGTCTTTGAGGCGAACCAAAAAATACTTTTGACTCTGCCCTTTAAAAGGGTATCTCTTGCCGCTGGCAACTGAAGGAAAATCATAACTGATCCAATCCGGATACTCTCCAAGTATCTCAACATCGCTTGTCCCTATCTCTTCGCCAAGCTCACGCAACAAAGCCTCTATCTTTGTTTCACCCTCATCAATTCCCCCTTGAGGAAACTGCCAACTCTTCTTTTGTCCACGACGGCGAAACAGCAAAAATTCACACTTTTCAGGATAATCCGAAGAGAGCACAATAGCTGCAACATTGGGACGGTAGTCCTTTCTGTTTCTCATATTATCTCTCTTGGTATGTTCAATTTTTTCTGTTAAGATTGTATCTCAAAAGCGATTATAAGTGTTTGAAAT
>CAZVPN010000085.1:0-6142 GCA_964628135.1 uncultured Campylobacterales bacterium | reverse complement strand
ACCTCTAGCTAGGCCTTAGGAGGGCCCTGCTTTATCCAGTTAAGCGATGGGGACAAAGAGGGCAAAACTATACCCCCTAAGCCCTGAAAATTTGCTTATACCTCTGTATTGCCGCAGTAGGCACATACTTTGGCATCTACAGGTATCTTCATTGCACATTGCGAGCAAGTTTTTTCTGTAGGTGCTGCTTCTGGCTCCGGCTCTTTCATTTTGTTGTATGCTCTGATAAACATAAACATAACAAAACCAAGTATTATAAAAGATATAAGATCATTTATAAAAACACCGTATTTGATTGCCGGTGCACCTGCTTTTTTCAAAGCCTCCATGGATGCATACTCTTTGCCGTCAAGCGCTATAAAGAGCTGGGAAAAATCAACATTTCCAAGCAGTTTGCCGACAGGTGGCATAATTATATTATTAACAAGCGATTTGACAACCGTAGCAAATGCTGCACCAAAGATAAAGCCTACGGCCATATCCACCATATTTCCCTTGATGAGAAATTTTTTGAACTCTTCTAACATGAAGACCCCCTAATAAAATTTTTTACGTCAGCATTATATCTTATTTTCTTGGCAAAATCTTGAATTTATTGGCTATTTTAACTCACCCCAGCTATTGCCTATGCTAACTGAACACTCTAGCGGAACATTCAGCTCATAAATATTTTCCATAATATGCTTAAATCTATTGGTGATATCCTCTACTTGATCCTCTTTGATCTTAAAGATCAGTTCATCATGGATTTGAAGCAGCATATTTGCATCAGGTTTCTCTTCAGCTATAAATCTATCTATCTCTAGCATAGATAGCTTGATCAAATCTGCGGCTGAGCCTTGAAATACCGTATTTACCGACTCTCTCATAAAGGCTGCCTTTTGCATACCGTTGGCACTCTCATAATCAAACACTCTGCGTCTGCCAAGTATCGTCTCTACATATCCATCTATTTTGACTCTCTCTTGTATGCTCTCTAGAAAGTTTTTGACCGTAGGAAATGAAGCGAAATAGTTGGCTATGATCTCTTTTGCCTCTTGCGTGCTTATGTTTAGCTCTTCCGATAGTTTCTTGGGTCCCATTCCATAAAGCAGCCCAAAATTGACCGATTTGGCAAAGCTTCTTTTGGCTCTAGCCTCATCCTCACCAAAGAGTTTGATGGCTGTAGCCATATGTATATCTACATTGTTGTTAAACGCATCCAAAAGTGCTGCATCTTGCGAAAAATGAGCCAAAAGTCGCAACTCTATTTGGGAGTAGTCTATACTTACAAGTTTGTATCCATCTTTAGCTACAAATGCCTCTCTGACTGATCTGCCAAGCTCTGATCGCACGGGGATATTTTGGAGGTTTGGATCTTTGGAGCTTAGCCTGCCTGTGGCTGTGCCCGTTTGGATAAAGGAGGTGTATATTCTGCTTTGTTTGTCTTGTTTGGATAGCTTCAACAGTGGCTCCACATAGGTAGAGAGTATCTTTTGGTGCTCTCTATACTCTAGCAGTTTTGGGATGATATCGTGTTCATTTTTAAGTGAATTTAGAACCTTTTCATTGGTGCTATAGCCGGTCTTGGTCTTTTTGCCACCCTTGAGTCCGAGTTGTTGAAACAAAACTATACCAAGCTGCTGGGTTGAGCGGATATTAAATTCACTGCCTGTTAAAGCATAGATATTTTGGGTGAGACTTTCTAGTTTTTGGCTCAACTGCTCTTTGAGTCTAAGAAGTATATTTTTGTCCACTTTGATACCCAAAGCCTCCATCCTGATGAGCACATTTATAAATGGATACTCTACATCCCTTGCCTCATCAAGTAGCTTTTGCAAAGAGGAGAGTTGCATCTTTTTTAGCAAAGCGTTGTAGAGCAGATATGTCATCCAGGCATCCTCCGCCGCATAAAAAGTAGCCTCTTTGATAGGCACTGACGAAAAATCTTCGCCCTTCTTGACTGTATCTTTGAATGACTTCATCTTATACTTAAAAAACTTCATAGCCAAGCTATCTAGTCCTACTTTTGTGCCCGGATTATTTAGCCAAGCCATTATCATAGTATCGGCAAACGGGATAATCTCATCAAAATCATATTGATTATAAAGCAAGGAGAGATCAAACTTTAGATTTTGCCCCACAATTTTATGTTTAAGCAGTTTTTTTAAAGCTTTTAGTGCATCATCAATATGTATCTGCTCCTCAACACCTAAATAGCTATGGGCTATTGGCACATAATAGGCTCTTTGTTCATCTATACAAAAGCTAAAGCCTACTATTTTGGCACTTTTGGTATCGAGTCCGGTAGTCTCAGTATCAAAAGCTACGATAGCATCATCATCGATAGCATCTATCACAGCATCCAATCTCTCAATCGTATCTAGAGCAATTGCCTCAAAGCTCATTTTGGACTCTTGGGCTCTCTTTTGGGTTGTCTTGAGTGCTTCTTGATCTTGCCCCACCATAGCCTTCTTGATAGCCTGTCTCATCTCATACTTTTCAAAATCATCTATTAGAGGGCTTAGATAATTTTTGTTTTCAAATTTAAATTCATCAAGCTTAAGATCATCAAAAACATCATCACGCATCCTCACAAGCTCTCTTGAGAGAAACGCCTGATCTTTGCTCTCAAGCAGGAGCTTTTGGATGCGTGGTGTGCCGGCTTTGTCTATGTTGGCATAGATATTTTCAAGCGTATGAAACTCATTGATTAGCTTAGCTGCACCAACCTTGCCTATACCTTTGACACCGGGCACATTGTCTGAGCTGTCACCCAATATAGCCTGAAAATCCACAAAATCCCTAGGGTGCACCCCAAACTTCTCTATACAAGCTTGCTCATCTACCTCTTTGCGTTTGACAGAGTCGAACATCACTACCGTCTCATCATCAATGAGCTGATATAGATCCTTATCGTGAGATACGATGCGAACTTTTAGCCCCTGCTGCTTGGCAAACTTAGTAACAGTCGTGATCACATCATCTGCCTCAAAACCATCTTTGGATAGATTTGCAAATCCCATCTGCTCTATCCATTTGATGGCAATTGGAAGCTGCTTGGTCAAATCCTCGGGCGGTGCCTCTCTGTTGGCTTTATACTCAGGATAGATCTTGTTTCTAAAGGTTGGACCTTTGCTATCCAATGCAAAAACCAAATAATCAGTAGAGTGATCACGCCTAAGAGAATCTACCAAGTTGATAAAGCCTGTCAACAATCCCGTAGGAAACCCCTCTGAATTGCGAAGCGGAGGCAGCGCAAAATAGGATCTAAAGAAAAATCCAAATGTGTCTATGATAGTGATCGTTTTCATTTTTTATCTCCTAACTCTTTGGCAAGATAAAGTCCTGTGTAGCTGCCTGTTTTTTGATGCCCTCGCGCCAACTCTTCGGGAGTCCCGACAGCTATGATTAGACCACCTTTGTTGCCCCCTTCAGGACCCATATCTATGATATGATCGGCATTTTTGATCATATCCAGATTGTGCTCTACCACAATGACGCTATTGCCAAGCTCAACCAAATGATGAAGCACGCCGGTTAGGCGATTGACATCATCAAAGTGCAGTCCCGTAGTCGGCTCATCAAGGATATAGAGTGTATTGCCCGTATCCTTGCGGCTTAGCTCTTTGCTTAGCTTGATCCTTTGAGCCTCTCCGCCTGATAGTGTTGTGGCATTTTGACCAAGTGTGATATATCCAAGCCCTACATCTCTAAGAGTCTTGAGCTTGGCAGCTATTGCAGGTATGGCCTTGAAAAATTCACTAGCTTCATCTACACTCATAGCAAGCACATCTGCAATAGATTTGCCTTTGTATTTGACCTCAAGAGTCTGCTCGTTGTATCTCGTACCATTGCAGGCATCGCACTCTACCAAAACATCAGGCAAAAAGTGCATCTCTATTTTGATCTGCCCATCTCCTTGACACTTTTCGCACCTACCACCTTTGACATTGAAGCTAAAACGCCCTACCTTGTAGCCTCTAAGCTCTGCTTCTTTGGTCTGAGCAAATAGTTTTCTGATCTCATCCATCATACCTGTATATGTAGCAGGATTGGATCTAGGGGTTCTACCGATAGGGCTTTGATCTAGTGCTATCACCTTATCCAGCTGCTCAAGTCCATCTATCTTCACTCCATCCACAGAGCTAATATGCTTGGCGTGATTGAGCATCTCTTTGGCTACAGGCAGCAGCGTCTGCAAGATAAGCGAACTCTTGCCGCTACCACTCACGCCTGTGACACATACAAATCTGCCAAGCGGTATTTTGACCGATAGATCATTTATGTTATTAAGCGTCACTTGGTGCATCTCTATCCACTTTGATGGCTTTTTGCCATGTGGATACTCTATCTTTTTTTTGCCGTTGAGATAATCTGCCGTGAGAGTTTTGGCTTTGGCAAGCTTGCTACTAATTCCGGCAAAAACCACCTCTCCACCATGCTTGCCGGCTCCCGGTCCGATATCTACTATAAAATCTGCCGACTCGATCGTCTCCTTGTCATGCTCCACCACTATGACGGAGTTGCCTTTGTCTCTGAGTGATTTTAGGGTGCGAATTAGCTTCATTGTATCTCTTTCATGCAGCCCAATACTTGGCTCATCAAGCACATACATCACACCTGTAAGCCCCGATCCTATCTGACTAGCTATCCTGATGCGTTGAGCCTCTCCGCCGCTGATAGTTCTTGCATCACGACTGAGTGTGATATAGCCAAGCCCCACATCATATAGAAAAAATAGCCTCTCTCTGATCTCTTTGAGTATTGGGGTAGCTATGAGCTTTTGTTGAGGCGATAGATGATCAAAATTTTTCTCATCGGCAAAATATGCATAGCTCTCCTCTATGGGCATATTGATGATATCGGCTATATTTTTACCCTCTATCATCACAGAGAGCGATCTTGGTCTGAGCCTATTGCCGTGGCACTTGTCACAAACCTTTTCAGTCATATATTCGCTCAGATCCTTCTCATCCTTGAACATATCATGAGCAAACTTCACCACTCCTGGCCACTCACGAGTGAGTCTGTGGCGTTTCCAAGTAAATTTGACCGGTTCGGGTGCACCATAGAGTATCATCTTTTTCTCATATTCAGGCAGATCATCATATGGCACCTTGATATCTATGCCGTTTTGTTCACAAAATGCATTTAGAAATTTGGTATAGTAGCTTTTGTTGAAGCCATACATTATCTTGATGGCACCCTTTTCGATACTCAAGGCTCCTTGGATGATCTTTTTGAGATCTATGGTATATCTGATACCAAGCCCGTCACACGCAGGACAAGCTCCTTTGGGCGAGTTGAACGAAAAACTTACAGGCTCAAGCGGCTCAAAGCTAAGCTTGCAATCAAAACACGCCAAGTGCTCTGAGTAGTGATAATCTTTGCGATCAAGCCCTATCTCATCATAGTTTAGCACCTCTATTTCAACTTCACCATAGCTCTCATTGAGAGCCTTTTCGACATCCTGCCCTATTCTCTCTTTGCTCTCCTCTTTGACCACCACCCTATCGATGACCACTTTGATAGTGTGCTTTTTGGTCTTGCTAAGCTCAATCTCATCATCCAGCCTCACCATCACACCATCGATCATAGCCCTGACATAGCCCTTGTGACGCAAAGACTCTAACATATCGGCAAATGTGCCCTTTTTCTCTTTGACCAGCGGTGCCATTATGACTAGTTTGGCACCCTCAGGCAATCTCAACACCTCCGTGATGATATCAGAGGCTGACATAGATGATATAGGTTTGCCGCACTGATGGCAATGTTGCCTACCCACACGAGCAAACAAAAGTCTGAGATAGTCATATATCTCAGTGATGGTGCCGACGGTAGATCGTGGGTTTTTGGAGGTGGTCTTTTGATCGATCGCAATAGCAGGAGTAAGCCCCTCTATCTTGTCCACATCAGGCTTGCCGACCCGCCCCAAAAACTGCCTAGCATAGCTTGAGAGCGATTCGATATAGCGTCTTTGCCCCTCTGCATACAGAGTATTAAATGCCAGAGTAGATTTACCGCTGCCACTGATGCCGGTAATGACCACAAGCTGATTTTTTGGGATTGTCAGATCAATATTTTTTAGATTATTCTCACGAGCCCCATAGAGCTCAATCATTTCACTTTTGTGCGATTTCAATAGCTATATTCCTTTGAT
>CAZVPN010000084.1:0-6185 GCA_964628135.1 uncultured Campylobacterales bacterium | reverse complement strand
GAGTTGGATGTTGGATTTAGCCGAGATGGAGTGCCTGTTGTCATTCACGATGATACCCTAAATCGAACTAGCAATATAGAGGAGATGGAAGGCTTCACAAAGCCATATAATGTAGTGGATTATGACTTGTCGGAGCTTGAGAGATTGGATTTTTCATCTTGGTTTGTCAAAAAAGATCCATTTGGCACAATATCATCAGGCTTGGTATCAAAGGCGGAGCTAGAGAGCTTTTCGATACAGAGAATACCTACTTTAGATACAGTATTGAAATTTTTGAAAAAACACAATATGCCAGTAAATGTAGAAATGAAAGATATGAGCAATACAAAATTTGATACTATTGCTACAAAAAAGGTGATTGATGCAATCAAATCTAATCAGATGCAGAAGATGGTTTTATTGTCATCTTTCAATCATAAGTATCTCAAAGAGGCAAAGCAGTTGGCTCCAGAAATTATGAGAGCAGCCCTACAAGAGCATACGCACCCAAAAAGTTTGATCTCTTATCTTGAGGAGTTGGATGTGCACTGTTATCATCCAGATGCCAAGATAACAACCAAAGAGATAGTAAGCAAACTAAATGATAACGGCATTTATGTAAATGTTTTCACGGTAAATGATCCAAAAGAAAAAGAGGTCATGTTTAAGTATGGTGTAAAAAGTGTTTTTACAGATTTTCTTTAGTATCACCTTTCAACGATTTTACGATAAAATCCCTCTATGCATTTTAAAAAGATACTTCTAATAGCTATTTCAACAATCTCTATGCTTTCTGCCGGAGGCTATTTCTCCAGCCATAATGATATATGTCAAGAGGCAGTAGATCACTTTTGTCCTAATGATAAAGATGTGGTCAAGAATCTTCAGCTTGCATTAGCATCGGATCCAAATCTGCATCGTGTGATAAGTATGGATGGGATTTTTGGCAAGGATACGCTCAGTGCTATTGTGGCTTTTCAGAAATATTACAAAATAGAGCCCGCCGATGGATGGGTAGGTAAGACTACAAAGGAGAAGCTGGATAAAGTGTATAATCTGCATCCATTCTCTTTTATGAAGCATGGGGATGTCTGTCAAGAGATCGAGGGGCAGGAGTGTCCAAATGAGTATGAGACGGTTAGAAACTTTCAGATAGTAGCCAATTTTGATAAAAATATGAGCGTCAATCTCGATATGGATGGAATTTTTGGCAAAAACAGTATGGCAGCAGTGACCAAGATGCAGCAGGTTTATCATTTGGTGCAGGTTGATGGATGGATCGGTAAGGGCACCAAAAGGCTTCTTGATAAGCTATCTGAAGGTTTACTCTTTCCGACAGTGCCCAAAAAATATAGAACAGCAGGCGGTAGAGATGCCACAGGCACCAAAGCCATAGCTAGTAAACATATCAAAGCCAGAACTTATGCAGCTTTTAAATCTATGAGAAGCTACCCAAAAAGCTTTGCAGTGTATCGCAATGATAAACTTTTGAAGAAAGCCTCCAAGGCCCGCACAAAGATCATAGTCAACAAGAAAACCCAAAGAATTAAGCTGATAGTCAACGGTGAAGTGGCAATAGACTCTCCGTGCACCACAGGAGCTCGCAGAAAACTTGAACCAAATACTAGAAAGATATACAACAAAGAGACTCCAGGCGGAAGGTTTCATATAATGGAGAAGATCGCAGACAAACGCTCAAGTATATTTGGTAAACTATATAGAAACGGCAAGATGGTATGGAGGGGTGATAGGCGTAAGTATCACGGACCTGCTGCAAAGTATGTAGGTGCATCATTAAAAAATTGGATGCGGCTAACAAGTGGAGGCATAGGGATTCACGGCAGCAAATATGTCAAGAGATATCCGGCCACAAATGGTTGTATCAGAGTGCCGTATAATGTAGTGGGCAAGATATTTAAAGCGGTCAAAAAAGGCACACTTGTAGAGATTGTCAGGTAGTCCTTTTGTCCCACCAAGCTTGGCATACCTGTTTGTAATATTTGATAAAGCTGTCCAATTTTGTTTTGTTGTATTGACCACCATCGAAATAATTCTCTAAAAATTGTCTCATTTTTTCACCACTTAGTCCAAACTCCACTATCACTGAAGCAAGGTCAAAATATCTATCATTGACACCGCTATACTCCCAATCTATGAGCATAGGAGTATTGTCTTGCCACAATATGTTTTGAGGATTTAGATCATTATGGCACAAAACAAACTCTTTTGAAAAATAGGGCATTTGATTTTGGATCAAATCTATTTTTATCGGCTCCAAGTCAGTTTTGATATCATGAAGTTTGTGGAGTTTGTCTGCCAATATACCCAACTGCTCAAGAGATATTTGGTTTATTTGCACAGAGTCAATATATTCTAAGATGCTAAATCTTTTTTGTAGATCATAGTGCAAGACTTTTGGTGCTATTTGGTTTTGTGATGCAAGATTTTGGATCTTGATCTCTTTGGCTCTATCTATATCATCATCTCCAAATAGTCTGAGTATGTATCTATTTTGATCTGTTTTGATTAGAAATATTTGGTTGTTGTAGCCTTGATTGTTTAGTTTGCTTATTTCTATTTTTGTAGATTTTGCAATAGGCTCAAACCCATCCACAAGCTTCAAAAGAGCTTGATGGTTCATTGTGGGTGCTTCTCTTTGTAGGTTTTGATCGCCTTTAGAAGAGTGGCTTTTAGTTGATCTGCACTTAAGTTGTGAATACTGTCTATGATCTTTTGGTTATGCTTATCTGCAAAGATCAAAGTGGGATATCTATAAGCATGCATCCATATTTTGGGCAATCTATCTTTCTGGGATGATTCTATTTTGATCAGATCAAAGTTTTTTGCTATGAGAGAGGCGATATCTGCTCTTTTCATATTTTTTGCAGTCTGAGCACAGGCAGGGCAGCCGATTTTATGCACAAAGTAGAGTTTGATTTTTGAATTGGCATAGCTTGAGCTTAGGCTCAAAATAGCCCCAAAAAATAATATTTTCAATAATTTCATCTAAATCACCTCTCTTAGTATGCTATTTTTCATATTGTATACCCTGTTTGCTATCAGATCACAATCCTCTTTTTCGTGAGTTACCATTATAGTGTGTAGTTGATTCTCTTTGGTGATGTTGGCTACAAGATCTAACATCTCATGCCTTGTGTCGCTATCAAGAGCACTAAATGGCTCATCCAATAGTAGTATGGGCTTGTTGCGAAGCAGTGCACGAGCAAGTGCTACTCTTTGTTGCTCTCCGCCTGAGAGCTCGGTTGGCAGTTTTTTGGCATATCCTTGCAGCTTCATTTGTCTTAGTATCGTATCAATTTTTTCTCTATTTGCATTATTCATTTTACCTTTTGGGTCTATGCCAAGCAGTATATTTGTCTCTACGCTTAAATGCTCAAAGAGGTTGTTGTTTTGAAATAGTATGGTTACGGGTTTTTTGGCAATAGGCAGAGCAAGGATATCTTCACTGTTTAGCAAAATCGATCCACTCTCAGGTTCCAAAAAGCCAGCAATGATATCTAGCAGTGTAGATTTGCCGCTTCCACTCTCTCCTGTGATGCCGACAACTTCTGATGCTTTGCAACTCAAGTCATAGCTGTATAGAGTATCACTTTTTGGATATTTATATTGTAAATTATCGATTTGCAACATTGGCTACATTGTGTTCCATAAGGCTTTTATTCCGCCTACTAGAAATTGTGCTGCAACGGCACCAACTATCAGCCCCATAATACGAGTCAAAATCTTTACTCCTGTTACTCCAAGCGTTTTGGTAATGAGACTTGCATTTCTCAAAATGATATAGGCTATCGCAGCAGATAGGATAATGGCTGTTGTGGCGATGCTGTAGCTCGCAACTTTGGAAAAATTTTCAGATAGATTATCGCTTAGAACAACCACTGTAGCGATAGTACCAGGACCATAAAGAAGTGGTATAGATAGTGGGATGATTGCTACATCATCTTTCTCTTCTGCTTCACTATGCTCTTCGGGGGAGTGTCTGACCTTATGAGAATATCCATATGCCATATTGACTGCTATCATCATCAATATCACCCCGCCGATAACCTTCAGAGACATAACACTAATGCCAAAAAAACTAAAAATTATCTTACCGGTATATAGTGTGACAATGAGTGCTATAAGTGTCGTTATGGCAGCCTTGCGGGCGGCAGTATGTATTTCATTTTGAGATGCTGATGGCATCAATGAGACCAAAACAGTTGCGGCGGCAATTGGGTTTAGAATGGTTATCAGTGCAATAGTGTTGTGCAATACAGATGCAAAATATGATACGGCCATGATAAATCTCCCGATCTTTTACAAGATTATCTCATAGAAGGGATTAAACATCATTGAAAAATAACATTATTGAAACTTTGGATCCAATTATATTTACGATTCTTGATTTATCAAGCAATCAATCTTAATTTAAAATCTATAGAGTAAAATGACAGAACTATAAAAAGGATATTTATGATTAAGGCCAATTCACAGCAGATCATTCATGCAAATCTTATGAGTTCAGCTTTGCCTGCAGAAAGTGATTTTGCATATATGTCAGAATTGGGATATGAGGTGGTTGTATCTTTGGCACAGAGCGTGGACAGCATAACTCTGGATAATGAGGACAGATTGGTTAGCAGTGTCGGTATGAAGTATATTCATATACCTGTCGATTATTATGAGCCGACACTGAATGACTACGAGATGCTTAGAGATCTGCTTAGGGCATTGAGTCAGCGTAAAGTTTGGCTGCACTGCACAAAAAACTACAGGGTAAGTGCATTTGCATATATTTATAGAGTTATAGATATGAGCGTGAGCAGCAAAGAGGCAGAATCTATGCTTCATGCGATATGGAAACCAAATGAAGTATGGCAGAAGCTCATAGATGAGGCGATAGAGAAGTATGCCTATCAATATATATGATACTATAGTTGTCGGTGCAGGGGTAGCAGGATGCAATGCAGCATTCGCACTCAAGGAGAAAGGGCAGAGGGTTCTGCTGCTGGATAGAAGTGCAGTGCCGGCGAGTGGAGGAAGCGGTGCGGCCGGAGCGTTTATCTCTCCCAAAATCGGCAAGGGTGGCAAACTTCAGGAATTGACAAATCAAGCTTATCTCTATGCGGTGGAGTTTTATCTCAAACACTTCCCAGAACATTACAGTCAGAGTGGTATCGTAAGGGTGCCGAGAGATCAGGATGATAAGGATAAATACCCCCAATATGAAAAGTATAATATTGATAAATATCAAATAGTGGATAAAGAATTCTTTAATAAATATAAAGTCAAAAATGAGGAGATAGGCTTCTGGTTTAAGGATGCTGGAGTATGTGATGCACCCGGTATGTGCCATGCCATATGGGAGAGGGTGGAGTTTAGACAGTTTAATGTTTCCAGCATAGAGATGGCGTCAAATGGAATATGGAATTTATCAGACGGCAATATCAAACTAAGTGGAAAAAATATAGTGTTGTCTACCGGTTATCAAAATGAGCTGTTTGATATGAGATACATGGGAGTCAAGGGTCTATGGGGTAGCAGGGGGGACTACTTTAGCGGTTTAGATTTGGAAATATCAATCCATAAACGTATCTCCATATCAAAAAATATTAACGGTATTATCAAGCTTGGTGCTACACATGTCAAGAGTAAGGAGCCTTGTATTCGGTGTAATGGTAAACCACTTGAAACCATTGAGGCTCAGGCATCAAAAATTGTAGACACAGGTGATTTTATACTCAAAGAGACATTTTGTGGCATGAGGTCCGGCAGCAGAGATTTTTTTCCTCTGGTCGGCAAAGTAATAGATGTTGAGTGGATGCTGGAGCATCATCCAAATATTGTAAAGGGAGCAAAGCCTCCATTGAAATATCATAAGAATCTCTATATTCTAAATGGTGTCGGCGGCAGAGGATTTGTCTTTTCTCCACTTATGGCAAAATGGCTTAGTGAATTGATTGTTGATAGGAGAGGGATTGATAGCAGAGTAGACCCTGATCGCTTATTTTTGAAATGGGCAAGAAGACTCAATCGTGGCAGATGATACCATAAAATTACCTAACTCTCTTGATTTTATTTTTACCAAGCATGAATATTTGTGAAGGCTTGTTAATTACGTCTAATGGCTCAATTACCACATCTGCTGCGCTTCTTGCCCACTCCTCATCATACTTCTTGCCGGAGATATTTGCCGATGTGCT
>CAZVPN010000083.1:0-6197 GCA_964628135.1 uncultured Campylobacterales bacterium | reverse complement strand
CTTATATATGTCATTTTGTCTATGATAGGAAGCTTGGCAGCAGACAAAATGCTAAGAAGCACAAACCAAACACCACCCCATACCCCCTAACCCCTAACCCCTAAAACCTAACCCCTAAGCTCAGCCAAAATGACACCTGTCACTATCATCAATCCTCCAAAAATCTGTACTGTTGACAATGATTCATTTAGGTAGTAGTAGCCAAAAACTGCTGCACTGAGTGGCTCAATAGTAAATATCAATGCAGCTTTTGTTGGAGTGGTAAATCTCTGCATACTGCTTTGAACCCAAAAGGCAAAAATAGTAGCAAATACAACCGTGATTACCAAAGCGATAAGAAATTCACTATTATTCCAATCGGCGCTTAGGGTTCCATCATGCAAAATACCCATAACAGCCGACAGTAGAGCTACTGTGGCAAACTGTATGCTTACAAGCAGTATCACCGGATACCTCTTGACAAAGCGGTCAGTAAATAGAAGATGAAGGGAAAAGAGTAGTGCACATACCAATGAATACAACTCACCAAGTCCCATGCTAAGTGGCTTTCCACCAGTCAAAAACCATAATCCTGCCATAGATACTGCAACGCCAGCTGTTACATTTTTTGATATTTTTTTGTGAAAAAACAGCCATGCCAAAAGAGGAGTCACAACTACAAAAAGACCTGTTATAAATGCAACTGCCGAAGAAGCAGCAAGAGTAAGTCCAAATGTCTGAAAAGCATATGCTCCAAAATTGAGCACCCCTAGCAGTATGCCGGCCCACAATGTAGATATATTTAGCCTGCTTCGATAGGCATAAGATGCCATAGCCATCAAAATAAAAGCACTACCAAATCTCCAAAACAGAAAGGTATAGACCGGTGTCTGCTCAACGGCATCTTTGACAAGCGCAAAGGTTAAACCCCAGCTAAGCGCAACAAAAATTAAAAGAGTATCGGCTTGATATGGTTTAATCTTCACTAAATCACCATTTTGACCGCTTCATGATCTGAAAATGCCTTGAAAAGATTATCTCTCTCCTCTTGACTGTCAACTACACAGCTTGCATTGTAAGTATGAAACTTGCCCCCTTTTGATACATTACCGCTTGATTTGGTATGCTCTTTGTCGCCCATCACCTCATTGATACAAGCCACAAGAGCATCTTTGTCTCTACCTATGATCTTGTATCCCCATCTGCAGGGATAGTTGATCTCCGGTTTTTGTTGAGTTTTGTCATTCAATACCATCTAAACTCCTTTACTTCCTATTAAATTCACCTGACTTGCCGCCACTTTTGTGCTCTAGTTGCACATTTTTGATCACCATACCTTTATCTATCGCTTTGAGCATATCATATATTGTAAGAAGCCCTATACTCACACCCGTCAATGCCTCCATCTCCACTCCTGTCTTACCTGTAAGTTTGACAGTAACTGTGAGCCTAAATCCCGGCAAATCAGGCAACTCCTCTATATCGGTCTTGACTGAAGTGAGCATAAGAGGATGGCACATTGGGATCAATGTACTGGTCTGTTTGGTACCTTGTATAGCAGCTATAACTGCTGTTTGTAGCACGGGCCCTTTTTTTGCACTATTGGTTACTACCGCCTCATAAGCATCTTGTGAAACCTCTATAATGCCGCTTGCAACAGCTATACGAGTAGTATCATCCTTTTGCGATACATCTACCATTTTTGGTTTGTTCTGTTCATCCAGGTGCGTAAGATTCATTGAGATCCTTATAGATTTTATTATCAATCTAAGCATTTTAACATATTCATTTAAACAATTTAAATCAAATTGACGAAATTAATTAAATTTTTAGCATTTTCTTCATCATTTTTTGTTACAATGTCGTAACTTTGAATAAGGAATTGATGTGATATATGCTTATCTTAGGCAATTGCCGGGTATTTATACTTTGAGCCGACAGCAAAAGAGTATCATCTCCTATTCATTGTTGAAAAGTTTGGAGATAGGCAAAGAGGTGATGGAGTACTCCAATGTCAATCAGCCTATAAGCGAACGCAAAGAGTTTGAGGAGTTTTTGCATACGCTGAAGAAAAACGACATAATAGTTGTACAGGATCTTCTGATTCTCAGTCAATATGTTGATGAAATTATTCAAATTATCAACTGTATGTTGAGCCATGATACTGATTTGCATATTATAAGTAGTAATATTGTTATTAAAAAGGATACTACTATATCGGAACTCCTACCTCTTCTTAACCAACTCTCAAAAAAACAGATAGACAAAAGTGCCTCCAAGGGTCGCCCAAAAGGAAGCCACTCATCATCTAAGTTTGATAAATTCCAATCAAGAATTATATACAAACTTAAAGATGGAATGAGCGTAAGTGCCATCTCAAGAGAGCTCGGCGTAAGCAGAAGCTCACTGAAAGACTACATCCAATCCAGAGAGCTTAAGCAGATTGCTGAAAGAATATGGGATATTCCATTTGGGCAAGAGGATACAAACAAAAAGGATAACAGCAAATTGTTGCTAATATGTCCTTTCGAAAAACCATCATATAAGGAAACGGATCATGAGTGAGACTCAAGATAAAAAAACAAAAGTTAGCAAAAAAGAGTATCTAAAGGGCTGGATACCATACAGAATCAAGAGATATTGGGCTTATGTAGCAATTACAATTGTAGCATTGGCCATACCATGGATCAAAATAAATGGCAATCATCTATTCTTGTTGAGCTTTGACCACAAAAAACTCAACTTGGGGGGTATGGCGTTCCCTATGCAAGATCTTCTGCCGCTGGTATTTTTGTTGATGCTTCTGTTTGTGGGGATATTTTCCATGACTGCCATTGGAGGTAGAGTCTGGTGCGGTTGGGCATGCCCACAAACAATATTCCGTGTTATTTATAGAGATTTGATTGAGACAAAAATACTCAAACTCAGAAAAAGAATCAAAAACAAACAGCAAGAGCCAGATATGAGCAAGCCTGAAAATAAGGTCAAAAAGACAATTGCTATTTTGATCTGGTCTGTTTTGGCAGTCATTGCAGCAGCTGACTTTATGTGGTATTTTGTGCCGCCGGAGGATTTCTTCAAATATCTACAAAACCCTGGTGATCATATGATACTTTTAGGCTTCGTTGTAGGGATTGCCCTCTTTTTGATAGCAGATGTTGTATTTATCAAAGAGAACTTTTGTGTATATATCTGCCCTTATAGCCGTGTGCAGTCAGTGCTCTATGATGATGACACTATTATGGCGATATATGATCCAGACAGGGGTGGTCAAATCTATGAAGGCGAAGGAGATGATAGACACAAGATTGTTAATAGCAAAAAAGAGATACTGTCAAACAATCCAAATGCAGAGTGTGTAGCCTGTGAAAGCTGCGTGACTGTGTGTCCGACTCATATCGATATCAGAAAAGGTCTGCAGCTTGAATGTATCAACTGCCTTGAGTGCGTAGATGCCTGCACCACTGTCCAAGGTGCTCTGGGACGACCAAGCCTGATTGAGTGGAATAGTGAAAATGAGGTTTACAACAAAAAGAAAACAAAACTTTTGCGTCCAAAAGCTATCGCTTACCTTACTGTTCTTGCTATAATCATTGGTGCCCTGTTTATGGCAGGTAGCAGCAAAGAGAATATGCTTCTAAATATAAACAAGTCAACAAGACTATACAAAATCGTCGATGGTAACAAGGTGCAAAATATCTATATGTTCCTATTCCAAAATATCGATAGCAAAAAGCACAAATACTACTTCAAAGTAGAAGGTTTAGATGGTGTTAAGATTATCAAACCAAACAAACCATTTGAGATAGCGGGAGGCTTTAAAAAGAAAAAAGCTGTAATTCTTGAAACAGATAAAGTGCTAGTGAAAAACAAAAATAAAGATGTGCCGTTACCGATTACTATCAAAGCATATGCAGTAGATGATCCGAAAAATATCACCGTCATCAGAAAGAGTGTATTTGTCTATCCCAGAATAGATCATATCAAACAGAAATAATCAAAAAGCGGGCATTGTATTTGCCCGCAAAGAAGCAAATATAATAAATCCTACTTTCTTATACCATTTATCCAAGAAGTCATAACATCTCTAAGAACAGGAGCCGGTGGATCCATAAATGTGACAATAAATTTATCAGCCTCTTCTACCACACCTATACTTCTTGGTCTAGCTGCTACAATCTCTGGCATTGGCACTTCAGGACCAAAACAGAATATAGCCACCTTTATATCTACTATATTGCTTGGCATACCATACTGAGGAAGTGATGTTGTGTGTGTATAGTGATCAAATGTTGATATATATCCGGCTACCGGATGAGCATCTACCTGCTCTTTGATATACGCTATCACCTCATCTGCATTTTCAAATTTTGCATCATCTTTGCTGATCTCTGTTGTAAACACAGGATATTTATTTGCTACCATTGTGCTTGTCATTTAGTCTCCTTATATTTTTTTGACCGTGAATAATATAACAAATTTTCTTTATTATTGATCTAATTAAGAGTAAATTTATCCTATTTAATGTATTATTATAAAAATTAATACTATAAGGAAAAAAAATGGCAACAGTAACATTCAAAAACGACACAGTTTGTAATCTTGCAGGCAAAGAGATAAGCGTAGGAGATACAGCTCCGATAGTGACAGTGGTCAACTGTGATCCAATGCTTCAAAATGAGCAAATAGGCGGCGAGGGCAAGGTGCAGCTTGTAAGTGCAGTCCCATCTCTTGATACACCTACCTGCGATACCGAGACTAGGACATTCAACAAAAGAGCGACAGAGCTTGACGGCGTAGAGGTAGTCACAGTCTCTATGGATCTTCCGTTTGCAGCGGCTAGATGGTGTGGTGCAGCAGGTATAGACAATATCAAAGTATGCTCTGATTTTAGAAACAAAGAGTTTGGCAATGCATACGGTGTGCTTTTGGCAGATGGTCCATTGGCGGGCGTGCTTGCTAGAGTGATATTTGTCATAGGCAAAGATGGCAAAGTAGCATACAAACAAGTTGTCCCAGAAGTAACAGCAGAGCCAAACTATGATGAAGCAATAGAGGCAGCCAAAGCAGCCGCTCAAGCCTAAGCTCTCTATGTGCTCTCCTTTTTGGGAGGGCAAAATACTTTCAGTTATAATCCAACTTATGATACACTTTTTCAAACCTTACCTTTCAGAAGGACTTATATGAATAGATATTTCTTATTTGGCGTGATCGGATTTGCAACACTATTTACGGCTTGTAGCCCTATCCCTACCGGCACAAGGGGCGGATCCTACCCATCCTCAGGATGCCAACAGCCCATGAGCAGCGTATTGGCAGACAGCATTGTTGTAGATAAATCAGTTCGCAAAATGTATCTGTACAAAAATGGCTCTGTCATTGATACTTTCAGAGTCTCTTTGGGTGCCAATGATTATCAGGGTCCAAAAGTCAAAGCAGGCGACAAAAGGACACCTATCGGGACATATAAAATCTTAAATAAAAGATGCCACCCAATTAAATATATGGCTATGACAATCTCCTATCCAAATGCCGCAGACAAAGTAAGAGCTGCCAAAAGAGGTGTCAATCCAGGAAGCCTTATCACCATACATGGACAGCCGCACTGGAATAGAGATGGACATGGAGATAGCTACACTCTCTCCAAAGACTGGACAGATGGTTGTGTAGCATTGACCAACAAAGATATGCGTAAATTGTGGTCCAAAATCAAAGTAGGCACACCAATCACACTAAGACAATAACTCATCAATGAGCAAATATACGCCCAAACAGATAGAGAAGTATCAACGCCAAAAATATATCTCCTTCGTGGAGAAGATCACAAAAAATCTATTCAAAATGCTGCGTGATGAGAAGACCACAGTATCTATATTCAAAAAAAAATTTGATGAACTAATCAAAAAGATGGAACAGCTAGATCCAATTCGTCTAGACTCAGAATACCTCAAAGAGACCCAATCCTACATAGATAGACTCTACCAACACTCACAAACATTAGATGATGAAACTTTTGAAGATATAAGAGCAGCAGAGATGAGCAACCTCAACCGCCTACAAAAACTCAAACAAAAAAGCAACTACAAAAAAGAAAAACACCGCCACAAGGATCGCGATCAGGATTGGGGTTAGAGTATCTTGATCTCAAGCTCCAGTTCTACTCCGAACCTGCTCAATACTCTCTCTTTGGCAAGCTCTATCAGCCTCATGGCTTCATC
>CAZVPN010000082.1:0-6273 GCA_964628135.1 uncultured Campylobacterales bacterium | reverse complement strand
GATACCCTCCTTAACTACAAATTTGATACAATCGCATTAAATTTTCATACAAAGGCAGTTATATGTCAGTTGTTACAAGGTTCGCACCGAGCCCTACAGGTTATTTACATATAGGCGGTCTTAGAACCGCTCTTTTCTCTTGGCTTACGGCAAAACATAATAATGGCAAGTTTTTGCTCAGAATCGAAGATACAGATCTATCCAGAAATTCACAAGAGGCCTTAAAGGCTATCATAGAGGCGTTTGATTGGGTTGGACTTGATTATGATGGAGAGGTGGAGTATCAATCCAAAAGATTTGATCTATATAAAAAATACATTGAGCAGCTACTGCAAGAGGGCAAGGCGTATAAATGTTATATGACCAAGGATGAGCTTGATGCTCTTAGGCAAGAGCAGATGCAACGAGGAGAGAGGCCGCACTATGATGGCAGATATAGAGATTTCAAAGGAGTGCCACCGGAAGGGGTAGACCCGGTGATTCGTATCAAGGCACCACAGGAGGGGGTGATCGCTTTTGATGATGGTATCAAGGGGCATATTGAGATAGCAGCGAGCGAAGTGGATGACTATATAATCGCCAGAAGTGACGGCACACCCACATACAATTTTGTAGTGGCAATCGATGATGCTACAATGGGTATGACAGATGTCATTAGAGGGGATGATCATCTATACAATACCCCCAAACAGATTGTCGTCTATAACGCTTTGGGATTTAAAATACCAAAGTTTTACCATGTGGCAATGATCAACAACGAGCAGGGTAAAAAGCTAAGCAAAAGAGATGGTGCCACTGATGTAATGGATTATAAAAAAATGGGCTATTTGCCGGAGGCATTATTGAATTTTCTTGTTCGTCTTGGGTGGAGTCACGGCGATCAGGAGATATTTTCGCTTGAGGAGATGATCGAGCTTTTTGATCCATCAGATATCAACTCTTCAGCCTCTAGCTACAATCTGGATAAACTACTTTGGCTAAATGCACACTATATCAAAAACAAACCCGATAGTGAGCTTGTTGAACTGTTGAAAGATTTTGATATAGATTTGAGCTCTCATCCCAAAGCAACGGAGATATTGGCTGCAACCAAAGAGAGAGGCAAAACGCTTGTAGAGCTTGCTGAGCAGATTCAATTGATCATTGCCCCACCTTCTAAATATGATGAAAAAGCTGTCAAGAAAGCCTTCAAAGCTGATACCAAAGAGATACTGAAAGAGTTTGCCTCCATGCTTCAAGAGAGGCAGCCTAACTCCAAAGAGGAGTATCATAATCTCATGAAGGAGATTGTTGATAGGCGTGAGATGGGCTTTGGAAAAATAGGCATGCCTCTAAGGATTAGTCTGTTGGGCAGTATGACAGGCGCAGGAATGGATGAAGTGATGGCGATTTTGGGTGTAGATGAAACAATCAGCAGAATAAACAAGGCACTATCTATATAGCTTCAAAAATTTTTTTAAGCCTCTTTTGCTTTTCCAATCCATATTGTAGTGTATATGACTCAAGTACCAAGTAAGCTCTTTGGGGGTTATACCCCTTTTAAGTGCCTCTTTTTTGAGTAGATATTGTGGTATTTTGGTTTTTTTACGAGCAAAATTTTTGGATAGTTTTTTGATGTACTCTTCATGTTTGTTGTAACATAATCTTGCAAACACAAATGGAAGATGGTGTTTTTTGTGCCACTCTTCGGCTAGATCGATAGCTTCTCCCCCTTCAAGGTAATATTTAAGTGCAGCATCTCCAATAAGAACTTTGCCGTTTAGGTTCAATAGTTTAGCAAGTTGATTTGAAGTAGCTGACGCCGGATCATCTGCCGGTGCCTGAGGCAACAATAATACACTATATACATTTTTGTTCGCGATAATTCCCAAATCTGTACACCTAAATTTTGGCGAATGGATACTTGAAATAAAAGCTGCATTTATTTCGCCTCTTTGAAGAGAGGCATTTATATGTGTGGGAACTGCTCGTTTGTATCTAAAGCTCATTTTTGCACTGTTATTTTGCAAGTATTGTTTTAAAAATAGTTGAAATGGGAGGAGGTTGAGATAACTTATTGATCCAAATATCATCATACTCTCTTTTTAAGCACAATTATACCAAAGGGGAATTATAATCACTAATCAATATAGAAAAAAGGTTTTTCAAGTATGATAAAAGTAGAATTCCTGGGTCCTATAAGCAAAGAGCCTATTGAGATAGAGGCAGCCTCATTGTCGGAACTGTCAACAAAGCTCAAAAGAGATGAAAGCTTAAAAAATTGGTTGCCAAAATGTGCTGTAGCAGTCAATGATGTAATGACAAAAGAGCTTAATACGGTGCTTAATGATGGAGATAGGGTTTCTATATTGCCACCTGTCTGCGGAGGGTGATTTTGGTTTTATCGATAAAAGGATGTAGCAATGGAGCTTTATGAGGGGCCTTTGGATATCAAAGAGATTTTTGGCAGATGGTTGGATGAAGAGTCTCGCTCAAATTATGGAGCTTTTATTCCTTTTATAGGAACCATTCGTGCAGAAGATGGGATAGAAGCTTTGAGTTTTGATATATATGAACCGGTGCTGCAAAATTGGTTTGATGCATGGCAGGAGAGAGCAAAAAAACTCGACGCTGTGGTCAAAATGGCACATGCTGTCGGAGATGTCCCAGTGCATACTTCATCGTATATATCGGCGGTCTTTTCGCCCAAACGCAGAGTGGCTTTGGATCTGATAGATAAATTTGTAGAGGATTTCAAAGCCAATGCGCCTATATGGAAATATGATGTGGTAAATGGAAAAAGGATATATGCTAAGGAGAGAAGTACTGCCATGGATGGAGCAGGACTACTTGCATAATTTTTTGGTAGATAATTTTTCAAAAGGAATTTTTAATAAATGATACACTTTGATGAATCTATAAAGCTATTGGACAATATAGAGATAGAGAGTTACAAAATAGAAAAAGTACCTTTGATGGATGCACAAGGATATGTGATTGCAGAAGATATTATTGCGGACCACAACTCGCCGGAATTTCCTACATCAGGAATGGATGGGTATGCTATCAAATATGAGGATCAAACTCTTGGCAGGCTAAAAATATCCAGTATAAATCCGGCTGGCTCAGACAATATAGAAACACTTCAGAATGGCAAGTGCATCAAAACATTTACGGGCTCGCTTATGCCAGAAGGGTCTGATACGCTGATACCTATAGAGAATGTGACAATTGACGGTGAATATATTGTCATCAACGAAAATGTTCCTTTTGGTTTTTCTGTTAGAGAAATTGGTGAAAATTATGCAAAGGGAGAGAAGCTTATTTCTAAAGGTACTAAAATAGATTTCCCACAAATAGGAGTGCTTGCAAGTCTTAATTATGTCTCCATTGAAATATATAAAAAACCCAAAGTCACGGTAATATCGACAGGCAGTGAGCTACTTGATCTTGGTGAAGAGCAGACCAATAGTGCCCAGATACGCAGTTCTAATAATTATACAATTGAAGCGATAGTCAGCAAATATGGCGGAGAGCCTATTCATCACAAAAACATCAAAGATGACAAAGAGTCAATATATAATGCTATTGATGCAGCGTTGCAAAGCAGCGATATTGTAGTGACTACAGGCGGGGTGAGTGTAGGGGATTTTGACTTTGTAAAAGATGTAATATATGAACTTGGATGCAATGTGGTATTCAGGGGCGTTAGAGTAAAGCCTGGACAGCATATTGTTTTGGCGCGTAAAGCTAATAAATTTGTTGTGGCACTCCCGGGTTTTGCCTACTCTTCTACAATTATGGCCCTGGTTTATCTTGTGCCTTTGATGCAGAAATTTCAGAAAAGCTCATTCTCACTTCCTATGCTCAAGGCAACGCTCAAAGAACCTTTTATAAAACGTTCAAAAAAGGCAGAATTTACAGCTTGCAATTTATATATAGAAAATGGACATTATAAAGTGGATTTTAAGGGCAAAAAGATAGGCACGTCAGCAATTTTGACAAATATGCTTGGCAACCTATCACTCGTATATACACGAGAAGATGATGGCAACAAAGCTGAAGGAGAAGAGGTTGATATTATTCTTCTTTAATCTATAGTTTAGATCAAAAAGATATATATCCCTCTTGAAGCATACTTCTTACTTTGAGAAAATGGGCAAGCTGAGCGGCTGTTCGGCAACCACTATTGATAGCCTCTTTGAGAAGGCTTTTGTTCTTTTTGATATTCATTGTATCTCCTTTTGTGATTTTCATGTTCAAATAATATCTAAAAATGAAATATATATATAAAAAATATTTCAAATTGTCATACTTTTAAGTTTTTTAATGTTATTATTCGCTATAAAAATAGAATAAAGGAGTGGGCATGGTTGATTTTCGTACAATAATAGATAAACTAAAAGATATTATCTCTGAAAAATATCTCAACAGAAAAATATTCGACAAAGATGTGGCAGAAGAGCTTGGCATACCTCAAGCTACATTTGCTACCATGAAGAAGCGCAACTCCATCCCTTACCAAGAGATACTTGAGTTTTGTGCAATGAAAAAGATTTCGGTCAATTGGCTTTTTTTTGATCAGGCTGTAGATATGCTGATAGAGGAGACGAATAAATTTTTCAGAGTCAGATACTTCTCAGATATTCGTGCCAGTGCCGGGGGTGGTGCGGAGGTGTTTGATGAGAGCTATGAGACTATAACGGTTGATGAAAAGATCATGCAAAACATGGTAGGTTACGGCAATACAGAGTTGGAAGCTATCCATGTGGATGGTGAATCTATGGAGCCTACACTTCAGGATGGGTCTATTGTATTTATAGACAGAAGTCAAAATGATATCAATAAAGAGGGCATATATATCGCTTCTACGACAGCGGGACTTTTTATAAAGCGTGTTCGTCAAAGAGCAGATGGTATGATAGAGCTTATATCCGACAACAAGAATTACTCCCCGGAAGTGCTGTCTCCAGATGAGGTAAATATAGTAGGCAAGGTTGTTGGAAATATAGAAAGCCTTTAAGATGCACACTTAATACATCTTATGCTTTCGGGTCTGATACGCATTCTCTCGAAGGGGATCTCCTCTTCACACTCTATGCACATGCCAAACATAGGATGATCTGTTCTGAGAAGAGCATTATTGAGTCGTGTCAGTCTCAGTCTTGATTCATCCAGTATTTTATGGTTTACATGACTTTCACCCATAGCTTCAAGTCTTGTTAATCTTCCTAATCCGCAATCAGGCGCAATGGGCTTGGTTTTTTCTTCGAGTGTCTTTATTTGCTGCTCAAGCTCTTTTATCTCAGTTTTAATTATATTTTTTAATTCATTCTTGTCTGTATCTGTCATATCTTCTCCTGCGATAAATTTGGCATATTGCTTGCAGTGCAAAGCAAAATTCAATCATTTATAGAATAGATGATTTCAGTTTTGTTTTTCTTTGTCTGTATCTCTTTGATTTGTAAACCCTTTATCGGAAGCGCCATAAAACCATCGAGAGTCGCAATGCCGGCTTTGGAAATTTCTCTGAGAATGATTCCTCTATATGCTTTTGCCCAGTGACTGACTACTTTACCATTTTTAATAAACTTTAGAGTCGTGTAGGGAAGTCCAGGTTTGTAATATTTATTATAATAGCTGGCACGTATATCAAGTATCTCCTCGCCATCAAGATATCTATCTAGATATTGCTGCAAATCTTTTTTGTAATATAGGTCCGGCTTGATGTCATAAATAGATTTTCCCTGCTGGAGTCTATAGTCGGGTATCATATCGCCGGCTCTCAATGCGCCAAACAGATTTGAGAAGATTATCAAGTTCTGGTCTATATATTGCTGTGCCTTTTGGGAAAGAGCATTGTAGTCAAGATAATCAAATGCTACCCCTGTATATCTGAGAATAGCTTTTTTTGCCGGTAGATTCATTATATCCTGTTTATATTTTGCTATCTCATTTATATTTTTGAGCCCAAAAAATTCTGACAAATGGATATCATCATTTTCGCGTATGAGATTGGAGTATTTGTTTACGATATGACGTCTCAGAGATGTAAGTTCTGGAAAAAGCAGAGAGGAAAAAGTAAATTTGTTAGATCCGCCTGTACTCTTTGTTTCACTCGGCGCGAGCAGGATTTTCATGATCTTTCCTTGTAAGATTTGCCTGTATTGTATATAAAAAAATTAAATTTAAATAATTTTTTGTATTTTTTAATAAATCATTGACTTTTTTAAGTCTATTTGATTATAATGCCAATCCATTTTATTATGGATGGATGTGTATGCTGGTGTAGCT
>CAZVPN010000081.1:0-6318 GCA_964628135.1 uncultured Campylobacterales bacterium | reverse complement strand
AGCCAACAACGCACCAAGTTCCGACTTTCTTAAGTTGTGATATCTTATTTTTCCCCTAAATACTGTGCCGCTATCAAGAGGCTTAAAGCAAGTATGTATTGTTTGTTCGTTGTCAACTGTGCAATCATTATCACTTTGAGTATTGGCTTGCTGATGAATTGGATAACATTTCCAACCGGCAATAGTATGAAGCTCATCATAGGTATTGCCATCTTTGGTATACATAGGATAGTATCCTGCTCGTGGACTGCTAAGAACCTTTGCAATAGCATTGTTGCGAGACTTGACCTCAGTTGCAATACAATGAGAAAACTGCACTCTGCCTTTCAAGGATACATCTTCATCCTCTATCTTTTTAGAATAGCCAAATATAGTTTCTGCCAAATCAATTTTTTCTAAATCTGTTGTATGCTCTCCCATGCCATCATATATAGAGTATTCATAAGGAAGCTTATACAAAAGTGACAGTCCAAAACTCTCCACGCTGCCATTTTTTATCAAAAAAAACACGGGTATATTTCTACCATTATTAATCCACTTAGAAAAATGTTGGTTCCATAATTTATTTTCATTGAGTGTGCCTATATAATATGCCTCTTTAAAATTTTTGACCACAAACTCATCCACCTCATACACTTTATGACTCTTAGAGCTCTTTGGAAATATAAACTCTCTTGTTTTTTCTCGACCTACCTTTCCAGTAAAAACAATGACACCATTTTCTGTGTCTAATAAAGATAAATTATCCTCAAATAGATTATATTTTTCCTCAGCAGTTCTTTTGCTTTTAACCGATTCGCCGTTTGGTATGCTTTCATACTTTATGCGACATGATGCACCATTGCTTTTACCCAAATCTTCTATTTTCCATTTTCCATTTTCTATCTTTAGCCAACCAAGCCTTATATTTGATGAGTTATTTAGTAGCTTAGTTTTATATTTCTCTTCATGAAAATCGCGATATGCAAACTTTTTATTTTCGGTAGTAAGTCTTGAAAAGCTCATAATCTCCAAAATATTCCGTATCATCCCTTTGATAGAACTTCCAGGAATATAATATTTGCCGTTGTAATTACAAAACTCTGTAGATATTTTATCTCCATTTTTGTTAGTGTAATAATTGCTCCCATTGATCTCATGATTGCGTATAAATATTGGGCTCATAGCCGTAATCGTAATCTCTATCTCGCCACTCTCACCATCACTAAAGGGGATATCGTGGCTCACTTGCTCTGCCCAAGGCGGGTAAAAAACTTTTTCGTTGAGTGGAACGAAGTTATATGGTGCTTTTATCATGATTGTCTCCTTTGCTCTCTTCAAATCCTGCAAACATCAACAGTGTTGGCTCCAACACCTCCCAACCATTGCAAAACTCATTTGGCTTTGGTTCCCATATTTGGGCTATCTTCATCTTGGGGGTATTTGGCGTAACTGTATAAAAACTATCCATTGGCTCATCTCCTTTGAGCTCTTTTTTTATCACCAAAAAATCTGCATTGTGCTGGCGTATCAAGATTGATTGTTTGCTCTCAGGGTCATACAAAGCCATTTCAAGGACATAATTGACATTTGTTGCTTTGTCGTCTTTATCTACATAAAGCTTTTCGAGCTTGGGTAGTTTTTGTGCTTCGACAAAAACATGCTCTATTCGTTTATCTGACATCTGGATATATCCTTGATACTTGGCATTTAGTGCCCCATAAATATCTGCGAACTTTTCTCTAAGACTATCGATACCTTTACTCATCACTGCCTCCTTGCCCCATGCGGCTCCATCCTCTTTTGTTCTTATCTCCCCCTATATAATCAGGACTGATAAACACTCCATGACCACGACCTGTCATCCCACCTAGAGGTAACCAACCTCTAGCCAAGTCATCCAATGTATTTTCAAATGCCTGTCTGACATCCTCATTTATATCTTCTCTGAGCACAATCTTGACTTCCCAAATATCCTTTTGGGCATTCACTTTTTCGTTATACAATGCAGAATCCACAGCACCTCCAGTAAAACGGTCTATTTTGACATGGTCAAATATTTTGACTTCATTGGGCTTGAGCTTCTTAAACATATCCGAAAATAGTGCATTTCCTTTTGCCTCCTTGGCATGCCCTTTTGCTGCACCAAAAAGTGTAGCTACTGCGTCATTGTTTTCTCCAATATGTTTATCAAAATCATCTAAAGAGATCTCATCTGCATATACTTTTTTTATTTTGTTGTAATGAAAAGCCACTCTGTGAGATAATGCCCCTTTGAGAGAAGATGCAGGTATAAGTATCTGCTCAGCAGAGAACTCTCCTTCTTTCTTATTACCATTTTTATCTTCCCATTTCACTACCTTTTCAGTCACTGCTACATCATCGACCACTTCATCACCAAACCCAGCCCCAAAGATAAAGAAATCTTCTGGCTGTAGTCTGATACGGTAGGTAAGTGGCTTTTCATCAGAGGTGAGCGACTTAGCATCACCTACAGGTTTGTTGAGATCGCTTGGTTTGGATTGATAATCTACTCCCAATTTATACTCTTTCTCAACACAAGAGATCACCTTCATCTCTCCAAAGCCCTTGGTGCTGCCACCCCCTAGTCTAAACAAAGGCGAAGCCAGCTTGGAGAGCAATTTTTCCCAAAGCTCTTTATCGTTATCGCTGCCATCTGTAATAAATTCTATTTCAAACTTAAAACGACTGCCCTTATAGACCACCTCTTCATCAAACTTACTGTGCTTTTTGGCAACACCCTTGTCGTTGATAGCAGTATGCTCACGCACAGGCAAGTTGTCATAATGATTTAAAAAATCAGGGTCATCATCCCTACCCAATGTATATATAATTTTTCCATCTTTGTTCAATAGATGGGCGTTACCGACAATAAATCTAGAGCCTTTTGCATTCGCATTTTTTGTATCACTATCTCCAAAAAGTTCATTTTGAATATTGGCATCACAGCTATGCCTCAACACACCCGCTATAGAACTACCCAATATCATAGGCAAACCGTTCCAATCTTTGAGCACCGGAGCATCAACAAAAAGATCACTTTTTCCACTACCTATTTTGAGTGGTGTAGTAGCTTCTAGTATGATCTGTGCTACAAATCGATGCATATAATATCTCTCTTGACTACTCATTGTCTCCCTCCTTGTTGGATACCTTATCATCCTCCTTAGGTGCATAGATACTCAAAAGCTTCACAAACTTTATATATTGTTTACCTTGACTATCGTATTTATTTTTAAGATTTGTTTTCAATTTTTCACTCCACTTGCTTGCTGCCTTACCATGCTCCAAAAATCCATCTTGTGAGTCAAACAGCTTGTTATAAATATCTTCATCATTGGTAGCTATATTGCACAATGAACGAACTTTTCCCCACTGACTTTTTTTGCCTTTGACATCTGGATTTTGAGATATAAACTCTTTGACCTGCTTGAGTATCTCATATGCTTGTTTCTCCTGCTCTTGTTGCCTATTTAGCCAATTATTCAGGTCGCCGCTACTTGTATTATCTTGAGAAGTCTCATTCGTAGTATCTGTCTGACTTACCTCGGACTGAAACCTTGGATGCTTTGATGTGATAAAACTTGGATTTATCAAAACTTTTCCAAGCCCTTCACTTAGATAGAGCCCTATACCACGGCTCACTCGTCCTGCATATTCTTCTATATCAAAATCACTTGGAACGCTGACTGCAATGACTGATCCTTTTTCTATGACCAATCGCTCAGGATCAAAATTGGCTCTTGCTTTGACATAAGGTGTATAGCGATTGGTGCGAATCTGACTCATACTATATTCTATTTGGATTCCGTCGGATGACTTAAAACCCAAAGATTTCAATGATGGCTGATAAGTGTTGTATCCATTCTCATCCACTAGTGCCAAGCGACTCAATGCATATAAAAAAATATACTCTTTATTATCTATTTTTATAAGTTTATTATCCGATTCAAACATTTTCAAATTGTTGTTTGCTAACTCGATACTGATATGACCATACTCTGCACTGCGTGATTTGCCAAGGCGAGTGCTGCTCAAAAGGTTCTTTTTGACAAGAC
Source organism: uncultured Campylobacterales bacterium (assembly GCA_964628135.1). Classification (GTDB taxonomy): domain Bacteria; phylum Campylobacterota; class Campylobacteria; order Campylobacterales; family Sulfurovaceae; genus JAAXPZ01. The sequence continues at coordinate 2,260 of CAZVPN010000081.1, read as the reverse complement.
CAATACGATCGTTAGATATACTATCATCAAACTCTACACGAAAGTGCCATTTTGTGCCCTTTGGGAGTGCATAGTAGCCAAACATTTGACTATCTTTTGAACGACGCTTATATTTGTCTCTGGCAGATTTTTGGCTGTAGTAATGTTTCGGTTTTTGATAGTCACCACTGAGATTGACATATCCGGATCTCAATTGCACCAATTGTATATTTTGCTCTATCAAACTCCCATACTCATCCTTATCAATGAAATGGTAATTATAAATATTATGATTATCTACCACAACGCTCTCTTTGGGCACATACCAAGAAAATGGCACATGCACGGTCGCCTCTCCTCCGACAAGCATATGTGCATCTCCAAAACACACGGCTCCGGAGTGAAATATATCAAAAGCATCTTGACCAAAACTATCATAACTCCTTGCTACCATACCCAAAAAATTGGATCCGGGTATATAATCAAGCATCTCGATTTTGCCCTCCGTATTGGATGTCGCATGCAGCACAATATCACTTTCAAAAGTGCAAATAAATTCTAGCTGATTCATCGTTGACCCTCCTCAATGACACTAACTTCACATCTGCCTAAACCTCTATGGCGATTGAGACCTATATATTTGATCTGCTCAAATGCTTGTTTCATATTGGCTTTGTCATCTTCTCCAATTCCACTCACTGTAGCCTGCAATGTCAATGGCACTACTACCTCTATCTCCCTAAGTGAGCCTGTCTTTGCCAATCCATTGTCCTCTATTGCCGTTGACGAGATAGTATGATATAGGTAACTTGCAAGATTTGCATCCACTCTCTCAGTCAGCACTGCGTTGCCAAAGTATGCTTCACCTTCTGCTCTATCTGTATTTGCCTGTCCCTCACTAGAAGCTCTGCCGAAATATTTATCCACAAAAGTCTCATCAGAAAGCGTCTCTGCCATTTCTCTTGCTAGACCCTTCAAGGTTTTACCGGGCACATAGGGCAATCCATCAGCATCCTTGACTACTAATGCATCAGCCTTTGCACCCCCACTACCGCCTAAATCACAATGCCAATAAGTAAAAAACTTTATCTCTACTTTCATTTTGAACCTCCCATCACAGCTTTTAGTTGCAAAATATCATTGATAGGCGTTTTATTGTCTACAATCATATTTGTAATACTCAAATCTTTATTGATACTTTCGAGATGCTTATTGAGCTCTTCTCTTGATTCTTTATCCATAACTGCCTCTATCCGCTCCAGATACAATGCTGCATATTCTCTATTTTTATGGAGCAAATTAACATACTCTCTAAATTTACCAAGTGGTATATCATCGCCATTAAATTTCTCAAAAGCATCGATAAGCGATTGGATGGTTGGCTTACCACCGTTTTCATTGACATAATAAGGTGCATTACTCAATAATATGCCATCTTTTGTTCTTAATTCATTTTCTTCATAACTTTCATAATCTGTAAAAAAAGAACTTTGTATATTGTGAAACATCAAACAGGAAGCCTCTCTGTTGGATTCTTTTTTGGCTCTGCCACACAAGACCTCTGCCAAAGAGACAGCATAATGAAATGGAAACTTCTCATTGCAGTAAGCAATGCCCGCACAAGCAGTCAGACCATTTTTAAAATCATCTAAGTTATAGTTATTAACTGTTTCTTCAAAATATTTTTTTGTATTTTTTTCAAACTCCTCCAAGTAAGTTTTTGTAAACCCCAAGGCATCATCAGCACTACACAATATCGTCACATCATCACCACCTATAAGTATAGGTCGAAACTGTATATTGTCAGATTCTATATTTATATTTTGGACATACGCAGTATTGACGGCATCTATGGTAGCATTTTCTATCTGTTTGGAAATCTTACTATAAGCATCTTGAATCTCTTGGGCTTCTTTATCTTGCAGAGATACTTTCATTTGTTGTAACAAAAGTCCCATTTTATTACCGTCAGCATGAATGACTGCAATTTTATTCTTGCTATTCGAGATCTGCTCCATCTCTATTGAATGTTTTGCAAATTTTTCATCTTCGATATGTAGTTTTTTAAGTAATATATCAGCTCTTGCACCATCTTCTTCTCTATACTTTTGCAAACTCGCAACATCATAGCCGTTTTTTTCATCTCCTTTTGAGAGAATTTCATATAAAGGTTTTCCTGTCCTTGAGTTTTGTTTCATGAGGGCAAATTTGCTATCCAGAGGTATGATGGCTTTATTGCGAGCATGCTTTAGCTTCTCTTCTAAGCCATCCATCACATCGA
>CAZVPN010000080.1:0-6361 GCA_964628135.1 uncultured Campylobacterales bacterium | reverse complement strand
GCTTTGAGCTGCATCGCATCTATTTTGAAGCCTGTTCTGTCACTTGTCTCTATAATGACGGGTTTGGCTCCTGCATATTTGACGAGCTCAGGATATGTAACCCAGTATGGTGCGGGGATGATTACCTCGTCGCCCTCATCAAGTAGTGTTTGTGTGAGATTAAATAGTGACTGCTTTGCGCCGTTGCTGATTATGATCTGCGACCGATCATATTTGAGTCCATTTTCTCTTTCGAGTTTGTTTGAGATTGCATCCAGCACTTCAGGAATACCGGCTACGGCAGTATACTTGGTAAATCCCTCCTCAATAGCCTCTATGGCAGCATCTTTGATCAGTTGCGGAGTGTCAAAGTCGGGTTCTCCGGCGGAAAAACTGAGTATATCCTTGCCTTGTGCCTTGAGCTCTTTGGCAAGAGAGCTTATGGCTATGGTCATAGATGGCGAAAGAGCCTTTATTCGTCTTGATAACATTTGTAACCTTTGTGATAAATCATTGGCTAAGTATACAATAAGATAATTTTACCTTGGCTATAATTTCATTCAATTACTCCATAAAGGCTGATCAATGATAGACAAGGCAAAGATGACAGATGTTGTATCGATCGCACTTATAGGCGTATCCTATCTATCGCCGGAACCATACAGAGATATCATAAGAAACAGCGGTCTGTTTGCAATATCCGGAGCCGTTACCAATCAGCTTGCAATATATATGCTTTTTGAAAAGGTGCCGTTACTGTATGGTTCGGGAGTTATAGAGAGAAATTTTGACAAATTCAAGGACTCAATCCGCAAAATGATCAAAGAGCAATTTTTTACTCAGGAGAAAATAGACTCATTTTTGCGCGAGGAGGAGAGAAGTCTGGACCTTGCCCCTCTGGTGGAGTCGGCTGATTTCTCTCCGGCATTTGATGCTCTCAAGCAGAGCATTATGGAATCAAAATTTGGATCTATGATTCAAATGATAGGCGGCGAGGAGGCACTCGAGCCTCTCAGGAGCACATTTAGCCGCAAACTCAAAGGCTCTGTAGTCTCGATAGTGTCATCAGATATGTTCAAAGCGCAAATAGAACACCATTTGAAACACTCATCACTGAGTAAGGATATCACAGATCAAATAGATACTATCGTTACTAAAAGATTAGACGAAATGACGCCAAAAATAGTCAAAAATATCGTCCAAAACCTCATTCGGGAGCATATGGGATGGCTGGTGGTGTGGGGCGGTGTTTTGGGCGCTTTGATAGGGGCGGTGTCATCCTTGCTTGTTAAATGACAATTATATGCTATAATTTCCAAATATATTTATAAGGATGTTGAATGTCGGATAGAGACAATAAACATGAAGCAAAAGATGAATTGTTAGAATATGATAAATTGAACTTTTATTATATGTCATTGCCTGTATTGCTTTTTGGCAATTACGCAGTGGCACTCTTTTTGAGTGCACTTATGATAGGAGTAGTCGATAATTACTCTATAGGTATCTGGATTCTTGTCGGGACGATCATGTTTCTTTATGGGATCTACCACTATTACTCATTTAGCAAGCTTACCGAAACAGAAAAATCAGAACACTCAAATGAGTGGCTTGATAAATACTATACAGATACGCTGCTCAATGGCATAGTGTGGGGGAGTTCCGCATTTTTGATATTTCCGACAGGCAATATGACCAATCAGCTTTTGTTGATATTTTTTCTATACGCTGTAGGATTTTTGGCTATGGGGGTTTTTGCCTCCAAAAAAGATATGCTTATCACCTATGTATCTGTAATGTATCTGCCGATAATACTTAGATTGCTGTTCTGGGAGAGTGACAGGTATAACAATATTGCATATATTTTGATAGCTATAACACTGGTGATGATGCTGATCGCCAACTATTACGGAAAAGTCATAAATAACGGACTTTTAAGCAGAAGAGACTTTGTAAACATCAAGCAGTCACATGAAAAACTGAAAGAGAGGTTTTTGTCCCTGTTTGAGCGGGCACCGGTAAGTATATACTACTACAATAAAGATATGAAGATCGAAGATGCGAATGAAAATTTTCTCCATATTAATGACCTAAGAAGCAAAAACGAACTCTCAAATATATCGCTTAACAATATAAAAAACAATAAGATACTAAAGGCCCACAGCAGTGTGTTTGACGGCAAAACAGAGACCTATAAAGGTCCCTATAAATTGGTAGCAGACAAAGATCTGTATGTGAAGCTCTCAACAGTGCCTCTGATGAACAATGCAGGCGAGGTCGGCGGAGGTGTTGCTATCATCAATGATATTACAAGTGAAGTCAATGCCAAAGAGAAGATGATAAGAAATTCATACTATGATATGTTGACTAATGTCCCAAACAGAACGCTGATGATGGATAAGCTGATATTTATCATCAACTCAAAGAAGGATGATTCAACATATGGCGCGTTGATCTATTTTGATATTGACAACTTCAAAAAAATAAATGAAAGCTACGGCCACGATATGGGAGACAATCTGCTTAAGCAGGTTGCCGGCAGAATAGAGGATGCTATCAAAAAGGATGATACATTTGCCAGAGTCGGCGGAGATAAGTTTGCTATACTTATATCATCAGTCAGTAAAGATGAAGATGAGACAAGAGAGTATGTAGGCAACTACATAAGGACTATCAAAGAGAGATTTGTGGAGCCGCTTAAAATAGCAGGCGATGATAATCTATTGAGCTTTAGTATCGGTATTATGATATTTAACAATGATCAGTACTCTGCCTTTGATATTCTAAAAAGATCAGAGACGGCGATGTATGCTGCCAAAGAGAGCGCCCGAGGTACAGTCGTATATTATGAGAATGGAATGGATGAGCATGAAAAAGAGAAGTTCTCAATAGCCAATGATATTCGCAAGGCATTGTCTAATAATGAGTTTCACATGGTCTATCAGCCTCAAATAGACATAAAGCAGAATAAGATAGTCAGCGTTGAGAGTCTAATTCGCTGGGAGCACCCAAGCAAGGGAAATATTTCGCCGTCTATTTTCATTCCAATTGCGGAAGAGAGCGGTATTATTATAGATATCGAGAACTGGACATATGAGAGGGTATTTTCTGAAATGCACAGGATGAAAGATGAAAATAACAATTTTCTTCTCGAGAGGGTAGCCGTCAATGTCAGTACAGTTCATTTTATGCAGCCAAACTTTGTTGAAGAGTTTACCATGATAGTATCAAAACACAATATCGATCCTAAAAAAATCGAACTCGAGATAACTGAAAGCGGTGTTATGAGAAATATTGATGAAGCTATAGAGAAGATAAAAGCGCTTAAGGAGTTTGGGTTTACATTTGCTATTGATGATTTTGGGACAGGATACTCATCATTGGCATACCTGAAAAAACTTCCTGTAGATATGATCAAAGTAGATAAAACTTTTGTGGACAATATCCATACGCACCCTGAAGATGCAGCAATAACAAGTTCTGTTATATATATTGGCGGTAAATTTGGGCTTAAGGTGTTGTCTGAGGGCGTAGAGGAGAAAGAGGTTCTTGATGATCTTAGCGATATGGGCTGTGATCTTTACCAAGGATATTACGGCTACAAACCTTTGACTATAGATAAACTAATTTCGATCCTGCAGGAGCAAGCTTAACGGATTTTAACCGCCTCTTGGGTATAATCTACGGACTTAATTACCGCGTGATTACGCTCAAGGCTTATTATGAGAGATTTATTTACAACTTTTAAAGACAATTGTGGATTTGGACTTATTGCTTCAATTGACAACAAACCTTCACATGAAAACCTGGATGATGCAGTCGTTTCGCTGTCAAGAATGATGCATAGAGGCGCAGTTGCGGCTGATGGCAAAACCGGAGACGGATCTGGGCTCTTGATGTCAATTCCCCATAAATTTTTTGCCAAAGAGGCAAACAAAAACGGTATTGATTTATCTGGCAGATATGCCGTGGCTATGATATTTAGCCGTAATGATAGTGACCTTGATCTTTTTGAAGAGGTGTGCCACAAAAATGATCTAAGAGTAATATTTAGACGCAAGGTGCCTGTAAATATAGATGCACTTGGAGAGCAGGCGATAGAGACATTGCCAAATATATGGCAAGTTTTTGTGACGCCAAATGCTATCGTAGCAAGAGAGAGATTCAATGCTCTCATCTACCTGACTCGCAAGGATATAGAGCATAGGTTGGTTGATGATGAGGATTTTTATATACCTTCATTCTCTACCTCTGTGATATCCTACAAGGGGCTTGTGATGCCTACGCATATCAGAGAGTTTTATCCTGATCTCTCAGATGAAGATTTTGAGATATCTTTTGCTCTATTTCATCAAAGATTCTCTACAAATACACTGCCAAAATGGAGACTTGCTCAACCATTTAGAGTGATAGCACACAATGGAGAGATCAACTCGGTCTCAGCCAATAGATTTAATGTTGCGAGCAAGATAAAAGCGGCAAAAAGTGAGATTTTTACAGATCATGAGTTAGATAAACTCTCCAAGATTATACAAGATGGTATGAGCGATTCAGCTAGCCTGGATAATTTCCTTGAATTTTTGCAGGTAAACGGTCTGGACTTTTTCAAAGCTGCCAGATCAGTCATCCCGGCACCTTGGCACAATGCGCCATATATGGATCCGGATCTTAAAGCATTTTATGAGTATGTCAGTACAACCTATGAGCCATGGGATGGTCCTGCTGCAGTGAGTATGACTGATGGCAGATATATCGGATGTGTTTTGGATAGAAATGGTCTAAGACCCGCTAAATATATCATAACAAGCGACAACAAATTTTTGGTCAGCTCCGAGTATGGCGTGTTGGATATAGACGAGGATAAGGTTCTTCAGAGGGGCAGACTAAAGTCTGGAGAGATGATAGGCTTGGATCTCAAGTATGGACGTATTTTATATAATGAGGAGATCAATAATTATCTCAAAGCAAAAGAGCCATATGAGAAGTGGCTCAACAATAACATGTCTTATCTCCAGGAATATGCATACAGAAACAGCAACCCATTTCCAAAACAGCCAAAAGAGGAGATGGAGGCCAAGCAGAGGTATTTCAACTATACATTGGAGCTCATCAAAGAGGTAATCCAGCCCATGATGCTTATGGGAAAAGAGAATACAGCCTCTATGGGTGATGATACACCTTTGGCTGCTTTCTCAAATAAGCATAGAAATTTTACAGATTTCTTTAGACAGAAGTTTGCGCAAGTTACCAATCCACCGATAGATCCTATTCGTGAAAAGATTGTAATGAGTCTTAATACCGGATTTGGAGCTATACACAATATTCTCTCAGATGAAGAGGAGAATGCCAAAAGGCTCAAATCAGTCTCTCCAATACTATCCAAGGAGAAGCTGAATATTCTCAAAGAGTTTGGTATGCCAGGCGGCGAACTGTATGATGATGATTATAAGATGAAATACTACAGCACCACATTTGAGAGTGCCTTGAAAGAGAGTTTGGAGAAGCTCATTGACACGATAATAGAAGATGTCAAGAGTAATGGTATCAGGGTTGTTATGCTTGATGACAGAGGGATGAGTAAGACTTCTCCCGCTATGCCTATGGCCATGGTGGTTGGTAGGCTAAATACCAGGCTACAGGATGAGGGCATCAGACATATTGCCAATATTGTTGCAATCACCGGAGAGGTTTTTGACCCCCACTCGGCTGCAGTATTGCTTGGATATGGTGTGACAGCAATATTTCCATATCTGCTCTATTTTACTATCAAAAATATCGCCTTGGAAGAGAACAAGGATAGTGACATGAAGCCAATCCTAAAAAATTTCAGAAGGGCCATGAATGCAGGATTGTTAAAAATTATGTCAAAGATGGGCATATCTACAATCTCAAGCTACAGAGGTGCCGGACTTTTTGATGTGGTTGGTTTGAGCAGAGAAATAGTTTCTGAGTGCTTCCCTGCATCAAAAGGGCTACTCGAGGGGTTGGGATATGATGATATAGAGAAGAGACTTCTGGCATATACAGAAGATGCCTATGATAATATCCCATCTACCAAAAGATTTCCTCTGCCAAAAGGAAGTTTCTATAGGTTCAAAAAAGATGGTGAGTTTCATGACTACTCCAGATCTGTCATCAACTCTATCATCAAGCTTGGAACCACAGGTGAAAAAGAGGATTATAACAAGCTAAAAGATCTGGTAGAAAAGAGAGGTCTAAAGTTTATCAGAGACTTCTACAATCTCAAGTCAGACAGAGATCCGATTCCTCTGGATCAGGTAGAGCCGGTAGAGGAGATATACAAAAGATTCTCCACTGCAGCTATGAGTTTGGGATCGATGTCGCCGGAGGCTCATGAGTGTCTGGCAGCTGCCATGAACAC
>CAZVPN010000079.1:0-6371 GCA_964628135.1 uncultured Campylobacterales bacterium | reverse complement strand
GTCTCTATCGGCTCTTTACAAGAGTTTGGATAGAATACTTCCAATATTTATATGGAAAGCGGACAAGGTATATGGTAAAACAGCTTCAGATCAAGCGTATGGTTGAGGAGATTGACAAAGAGTTTCCTTTGGAGGAGCATGTCAGAAAAGCATTTTTGAATGTCAATAGAGAAGCATTTGTCTCTGCCGGTTTTAAGCATTTGGCGTACAAGTTGGATGCATTGCCTATGCAGTCAGAGCAGTGGATCTCTTCGCCTCTTACTGTGGCAAAGATGACGCAGTTTTTGGAACTAAAGGGTGTGGATAGTGTGTTGGAGATTGGCTGCGGCAGTGGATATCAGGCGGCTATACTCTCCAAGATCGTCAGGAGAGTCTTTACGATAGAGCGGATTGAGCCTCTTTTGAGGGAGGCTCGAGAGAGATTTAAAAGGCTCAATATGAGCAATATAATCTCCAGATATGATGATGGACAAAGAGGCTGGAAAGAGTATGCTCCTTTTGAGAGGATAATGTTTTCTGCCACTACCGATAAGGTTCCGGATGTGCTTTTTGATCAGCTTGAAGATGGAGGTATGCTGATAGCTCCTATCAATCAAGGTGGTTTACAGATAATCACTAGATACTATAAGCGATCCGGCAGGATCACATCTGAGACTATAGAGCCGTGTGTGTTTGTGCCTGTGCTTGACGGTACAAGAAGATAACTTCAAAATATCAAGTTTTTTATGATATGATTGACAAAACTGTAAAGCTGTAAAGAGGGCAAGTAGATGGGAAATTTGATAAAACCTGCTGATTATGCTGCTAAACTCGGTATCTCCAGACAGGCGGTATATGCCAAAATAAAAAAAGGGATATTGACATCTCGCAATGTCGGCGGCAAAATATATGTGGTGATGGATAAAAACAGCGGTGGTGACGATAATATGTCAAGCTCCAAAGAGAGTAAACATTCGGGTGCGAATAAAAGATCAGACAACAAAGAGCAGGAAAAACTATTGGCAGCCAAAGATGAGACGATATCTATACTCAAAGAGACTATAGAGGATCTCAAAGAGACCAACAAGATGATAACCTCGACACTTAGAGGAGAAGTCGAGTTGCTCAAGGATGCATTTAGCGAAATGAAGATGCTCTACAGCAGACAGCTTGAAGACAAAACAAAGAACGATGCTGGTGACGATACTATATATATCGATGAAAGCCTGCCGGATGAACATGCTCAAGAGGAGTGGATAACTCTTGATGACTACTATGCTCTAAGTGGCATAAAAAAAGAGAAAAAACAGAAAAAGATCAAAAAAAGGCTCAAAAAAAGGCTCAAAGAGGGTGACCCGAGAGTCGATAGATACAATGGAGAAATCGTATTTTTGGCAAATGCAGATATAGATGATCTTTTAGGCAAAGGTTGAGATTGGGAGCGATTTTCAAAGAGTATCCCCTGCTTCTTTCTATAATAGCATTGGCGGTATTTGGATACTATGAAGAGCCGGTTGCAGAGAGTCTGACGGGCAATATAGCAGGCTTTTTGATCATATTTGCCGTTATTGTGTATGCATCTATGAGTGTGGCGCATCATGCTGAGCTTTTGGCGGAAAAGTATGGCGAGCCGTATGGGACATTGATATTGACCATCAGTGCGGTTGCTGTTGAGATCGTGATCATCTCTATAATGATGCTTCATGAGAGCAATCCGACACTTGCCAGAGATACCATATACTCAGCGATAATGTTGGATATAAATGGCTTGCTGGGCTTTGCTGCTATCGTAGGCGGGATCAAATATGGCGAACAGGCATATAATGTGGACTCCTCCAACTCATACCTCTCTATGCTATTGACTGCGTTGGGTATTGCTATGGTGATACCCGATTTTATCAAGCCAGAATTTTATGATAGATTTATGCTCTTTAATGTGCTGATATTTTTGGCTTTGTATGCTGTATTTATGAGAGTGCAACTCAAAGATCATAGATACTTTTTCCAATACAAGCCAGATGCAAGAAAGCAAAGCATCTCTCATTCTGATTCGCACCATACAAAGATCAATGCACTCTATCATATAATTTTGCTAATCATATATATCGCAATCATAGGAATGCTATCTGAGTTGTTGGCTCTGTTTATGAGCAATGATATGCAATATTTCGGACTGCCTATGGCAATCAGTGCAGTCGGGGTCGCCGTCATATCTGCTGCACCGGAGCTTATCACCGCTGTAAGAGCAGCCTTGGACAATCGTATGCAGACTGTGATCAATATAGCTTTGGGTGCATCCTTGTCAACAGTTTTGTTGACAATTCCGGCCGTTATCATTATCGGCTATATAACAGGGCTTGATATAGAACTTGGATTGACCCCGATTGAGGGGGTAATGCTGGGGTTGACACTTCTTGTAAGCATGATCAACTTCAGCGACGGAGAAACCAATATGCTCGAGGGCTTTTTGCATGTAGTGCTTTTTGTACTCTTTGCATTTCTTCTCTTTGTTTGATCCAAAGTCCAACTTTATATTGAACTTTTTTTGATATACTTCGAATGAATGTAATGGGGGCTTCTCTAAATATTCAAATTTTCATAAAGAGAATAGTGATGAAAAGAATAATAATCTCAATAGTAATTGGTCTAATGGCGGTGATGTTTATGCCATCAGTTGCAGCTGCACAAAGTTATAAATGGGCAGATGGAAAACCGAGTTTGGATTTTGCAGACAAGGCTGCAGACATATTGACAAAGAGCTCAAAATCAAGCAGTTTTTTAAAAAAGCTGTATAAAGCCATGTATGAAACCCCTATATGGGTCAGCGACAAAGGATTGACCACTTTTGGGGCAGAGCTTATAAAGAGCATATCTACAGACCCAACCGTTCCTCCAACTATTGCCAAGGGGGAGATGTTGGCAAAGGTCAAAAAAGAGATAGCCGATCTCAAATCCAAACAGGGCGGAACGCTCCAAGACAAGATAGCACTTGAGCTGGATATGAGCAGGCTTTACAAATCATATGTTGATTATTTGATATACGGTGGCATCAACTGGAGCAGTTTCAAATCAAAATTGGCAAATCTAAAAGAGGCGAAAAAAGCAGATTTTGGCTGGGTGGTATATAGACCATCGCAGACGCCGATCTCAGTGTTGCAGAATGCTATTGACAGTGGCAGTCTAAAGGATGGCTTCAGAAGTGCAGAGCCTACACGCTTCAACTATGCCAGACTCAAAAGATATCTCTCCAAATATATAAAGCTTCAAAGGAGCGGCAAGTGGAAAAGTCTGCCCAAGTTTAGCGGAAAGATTAAAGCAGGGCAGTCAAATCGTGCAATACCGGCTATAAAAAACAATCTTAAGCTCACAGGAGACTTTGGTAACTGTCAAACAGATGTAAATTCGCCTGCTTATGATGGTTGTACTCAAAAGGCAGTCAAACATTTTCAGGCAAGGAATGGATTGTCTACAGATGGAGTTATAGGGAGAGGGACTTACAATAAATTGGCTATGCCAATATCCAAAAAGATACAACTCATCAGAATGAATCTGGATCGTATCAAAAGATTTAGACATGATTCTGAGTCTGTTAGAATGGAGTTGAATATCCCGTCATTCAGGCTGAATGTGTTTGACAAAAACAAACTTGTCGATACCATCAGAGTAATCACGGGCAAGCCAAATCATCCAACTCCAGTATTTGGAAGCAAGGTGCAGTATATAGTAGTAAACCCATGGTGGAAGATACCGGAAAGCATTGTCAAAAAAGAGATGCTCAGACATTTGATCCAAGATCCATACTATTATGAGAGAAGAGGCAAGGTGCTGCATGCTACATGGGACGAACACTCCGAGAGGATAGATCCCGGCACAGTAAATTGGAGTCGATACAAATCTGACAGTGCACATATACCATATCGCTTTATGCAGGTTCCGAGTATCCATAACGCACTGGGCAAGATCAAGTTTATATTTCCAAACAGATTTTCTGTATATATCCATGATACGCCGTCAAAGAGTCTCTTTTTTAGAAGCAGAAGAGCATATAGCCACGGTTGCATGAGGATACAAAAGCCAAGAGAGCTGCTGGAGGTATTTTCTACATACAATAGCAACATAGATGTTCAAGAGGTGATGGACAGACTTCAAGGCACAGAGAAGGAGATACTGCCTCTCAAGCACAAAATACCTGTAGATATCACCTACTTGACAGCCTATGTCGATCCGTATGGATATCTGAATTTTAGAGACGATATCTATCATTATGACAAATATACATTGAAAGATTATAAATTTAAAGTAGATAAATACCACAAAGTCTCATCAGGGAAAAAAAGAAATTCAAAAGGCAAAAAGAGTAAAGATGATTATCAAATATCAGAAGTCTATCCGCAGTAGGATGATATGAGGTATGCGGTTGCTTTGACAGGGGGTATTGCCACCGGCAAAAGCAGTGTCGCTGAGATATTTTCTACTTTGGGATATGATATAGTCGATGCCGACAAGGTAGCTCATCGGTTGCTTGATGAGAATGCAGATAAAATAGCCGATATTTTTGGAGAGAAGTTTGTCCAAAATGGCAGAGTCGATAGAAAGGCATTGGGCTCTTTGGTGTTTGCCGACAAAGCACAAAGAGAGAGACTAGAGGGCTTGATGCATCCTCTGATTCGAGATGAGATATTGGATATATCTGCCAAGCTGGACAAAAAAAGTCGGCCATATTTGATAGAGTTGCCGCTTTTTTTTGAGACGGGTGCTTATGAGATTGATAATTCGATACTAGTCTATGCACCCAGAGAGATGCAGCTGAAGCGGTTGATGGCAAGAAACAATCTAAGCAAAAAAGAGGCAAACGATCGCATCGATTCACAAATGGATATAGAGTCCAAAAAAGCAAAAGCAAAATATATAATCGACAATACCAAAGATATGGCACACCTAAACCAAGAGTGCCAAAGAGTTGACAAACTCATAAGAGAGGATATGATATGAAAGTGACCAAATACAATGCAAGTGGAAATGATTTTGTCGTCTATCACGAAGATAAGCGTATGGATAGAAGCAAACTTGCCAAGATGCTTTGTCATAGACAAAAGGGTGTAGGTGCTGATGGTTTGGTGGTGTTGATGCCTCACAAAGAGTATGATTTTGAGTGGGACTTTTACAATAGCGACGGAAGCTATGCGGCAATGTGCGGCAATGCCACAAGAGCGGTAGCCCACTATGCAGTAGAGAAGGGTATATCACTCAACAATCGTGCAGAGTTTCTTACCGGTGCAGGACTCATCAGGGCTGAGGTCAATGGCACATATGTGGTGACGGATATGCCAGATCCTATGATTGTCAACAAAGAGATCAGCGAGTATGGCTTTGATTGGTGGCTGATAGATACCGGCGTGCCGCATTTGGTAAGCCAAAGAGAGAGTATAGATGAGTTTGATATAGATATCGCCAGAGAGCTTAGATACAAGTATGATGCCAATGTCAATATATATCTTGTCGAGGATGATGGCAGTATGAAGGTGCGCACATACGAACGAGGCGTAGAGGATGAGACCTTGGCTTGTGGCACCGGAGTGATGGCATGCTATGTCAAAGCACTCAAGGAGGGCAAAGTATCGCACGAGCCTACCAAAGTGATAGTCAGAAGCGGTGAGGAGCTATATACCGAGTTTACAGACGGCATATACCGCTTTGGCGGACAAGTAGCCAAAACATTTGTAGCCGAGACAGAGACCATCAAGCTATGAGTGCTTTAGCTCTTTTTTAGCTATTTTGAAGTATTATTCTCTCCCCACGAGATCGCGTAGCTCAGTTGGTAGAGCACTACCTTGACATGGTAGGGGTCGTTGGTTCAAGTCCAATCGTGATCACCACTTTTATTCTCCTGATACAAATGCAACTTAAGTTCAAAATTTTGTATCCAATATTTGATATACTTCCATCAAAAAACAAGGATTGCTTATGTCAACTGTCAATGTGACTTGTCCTCATTGTGGCAAGATAAATCGGATTCCTCGTAAAGATAGCTATGCCAAAGCCAACTGCGGGCATTGCAAAGGCTCTTTGCTTGATACCAAGCCGGTGCAGGTGGATGCTCATAAGTTTAAGCAGTTTGTCGGTGGTAGTGATTTGCCTGTGGTGGTGGATTTTTGGGCTGAGTGGTGTGGGCCGTGCAAGATGATGGCACCCGCTTTTGAGCAGGCTGCTGCGAGATTGCCGCTCAAGGCTCAATTTTTGAAGCTCAACACTGAGCAAGAGCAGCTTATCGCCGCACAATACGGCATCAGAAGTATCCCCACAATGATACTTTTTAAAGGTGGCAAAGAGGTAGATAGAATCAGTGGGGCAATGGGTGCAGATCAGATAGTGCAGTGGGTGAGTAGGTATAT
>CAZVPN010000078.1:0-6387 GCA_964628135.1 uncultured Campylobacterales bacterium | reverse complement strand
GCCCGCAGTGAGATATTTTTCTCCAAAGGGATCACTCCGGATGATATGAGAAGTGGATTTGTTGTAGCGCATCTTGAGGCTGATTACCTGCAAGCTGCAAAGCTAGGGGAGTTACTAGAGGTGGCGACACATGTTATTGAGATAAAGAAAAGCTACATTACTCTCGACCAAGAGATATACAAAGAGTCAAAAGTGATATTTAGAATGAAGATCAAAGTGGCTTATGTAGATGACGGCAAGCCTACAAGAATACCTAAAAAAATAGTAAATGTTTTAGAGAGTATGATATAATAATAAAAAAAGCTATAGAAATGAAAAAGATAATATTAATTTTATTCACATTGCTGTTTGGTATTTCACTGTATGCGAAACCTGTATTCAAAAGATACCCTTTCAAATCAGGCATCATACTTTACGATATCAACACTTCGGGCATCGGTGAAGGGCTTATGACTCATTCGGTAGGAATATCCAGATTTGTCTTTGACGACTGGGGCGCCAAAGAGCTCAAAGAGGATGATGTAACGGAGATACAAAAAGGCGATTTCAACGAAAAAATACATAGACACACGATGAGTAAAATGGATTATGGAACCATCTATACTGTTGATTTCGATGAGAATGTCACATATCAGACCAGAGACAAATCGATAGACATGGCTATAGCCCAGGGGCAGGATCTCTCAACTGAAAGCATTGATCTGCTTAAAGATATGAAGGCTGTTCAGACAGGTACGGATAATGTAGCCGGATATAAGTGTGATCTGTGGAGGCTCAAAGACCAAACAATGTGTATGTACAAGGGTATTCCCCTCAAGATATCAATTGATGCTCCGGGATTTACATCGACCAGAACAGCCCAAATCATACTGTTTGACAAACCTATAGCCCCAAAAGAGTTTAGATTGCCTGGGTTTGCAGTCGTTATTGATAAAGATTATACCAGCAACCTGTCGGCCCAGACCAACACCGAGGATTACCTAAAAGCGATCGAAACACTCAGACAAAAAGCACCAAGTATAGGCATAAACCTTGATGATCAAAACCTGACTCTCACTAAAGAGCAGGAGAATGAGGTGATAAACACGCTTGGTGCGGATTATCTAAAAAAACAAAAGCGACTCCTGCCAAAACTGCTTGTGGCACTCAAAGGAGCCAGAGAGTGCATAAACCATTCTGAAAGCGGAAAGGATGCACGTGATTGTTTGGCAGCTTCAAACAAGATAGACGAAGAGCTTGGAGATCAAACAAGAGATTATGATTTTGGACATTGGGATCAAGCCCTCAAAGCAAAAATAGACAGTGATATCAAGCAGGAGATTAAAGATTTGGATATCACGATAGATTGCATCAAGCGCTATAATAAGACTACAAAAGTAATAGAGTGCACCGAAGGATCAACCGGGCTATAATAGCCCTCCTCCCCCTCTTAATCACCATTTTGATATAATCGCGCCAATATTATAAAAGTTCAAGGCAGTCATATGAGCGAAAACAGCAAAAAGGTCTACTCCCCTAATGAGATAGAGGACAAATACTATAAGCTATGGGAAGAGCGTGGTTATTTTGAGATAGATGGCAACAAATCCATACAGCAGGAGGGCAGAACATTCTGCATATCTATGCCGCCTCCAAATGTCACCGGACATCTGCATATAGGGCATGGACTCACCTTTACCATCCAAGATATTATGGTCAGATACAAGAGAATGGATGGCTTCAAGACCCTATGGCAACCCGGCACGGATCATGCAGGCATCGCAACTCAAAATGTGGTAGAAAAACAGCTACTCTCTGAGGGCACTACCAAAGAGGAGATAGGCAGAGAGGCGTTTTTGGAGCGTGCATGGCAACAAAAAAACAACTCAGGCAATGCCATCACCTCTCAACTGAGACGACTAGGCGTATCGCCTGCTTGGAGCCGCGAACGATTTACGATGGATGAGGGGCTTGCAAATGCCGTAAAAAAAGCCTTTAAGATGATGTATGATGAGGGCTTTATCGTCCAAGATAACTATATGATCAACTGGTGCACACACGATGGAGCCTTGAGTGATATAGAGGTTGAGTATGAAGATCACATGGGCAAACTATATCACATTCGCTATCCACTAAGTGACGGCAGCGGTGATGTAGTAGTAGCAACCACCCGCCCTGAGACATACTTTGGTGATACTGCGGTGATGGTGCACCCTGATGATGAGAGATATCAAAACCTTATAGGCAAAAAGGTCAAGCTCCCTCTGATAGATAGAGAGATAGAGATCATAGCTGATGAGCATGTAGATATGGAGTTTGGAACCGGATTTGTCAAGGTAACACCTGCACACGATCCAAACGACTATGAGGTAGGCAAAAGGCATGATCTGGAGTTTATAACCCTATTTGATGAAAATGGGATTTTGAATGAGCATTGTGGTGAATTTGCAGGACTTGAAAGACTTGAGGCTAGAGAGCCGATAGTCAAAAAGCTTCAAGATGAGGGATTTATCGTCAAGATTGAAGATCACCAACACCAAGTAGGACACTGCTACAGGTGCAAAAATGTGGTAGAGCCATATATATCCAAACAGTGGTTTGTCAAAAAAGAGTTTGCAGCAGGTGCGATCGAGAGAGTCAATGCAGGTGAAGCACAATTTTTCCCAAAACACTGGATCAATAGCTACAATGCTTGGATGAATGATCTCAGAGACTGGTGTATCTCTAGACAGCTATGGTGGGGACATCAGATACCGGTAATGCACTGCAATAGCTGTGGCAAACACTTTGCATTTGACGGCGACACTCCAACTACTTGTGAGCATTGCGGCAGTAGCGATATCTATCAAGATCCTGATGTGCTAGATACTTGGTTTAGCTCAGGATTGTGGCCTTTTAGCACGCTTGGATGGGGTAATGGTGATGCTCTCAAAGATCAAAAATGGAGTGAGAGCGATATGGCAGACTTCTATCCAAACTCCTTGATGATTACCGGATTTGATATCCTCTTTTTCTGGGTAGCTAGAATGTTGATGATGGGAGAGAGACTTACCGGAGAGCTTCCGTTTAGCGATATCTATCTGCACGCACTCGTCAAGGATGAAAAGGGTGAGAAGATGTCCAAATCCAAAGGCAATGTCATAGATCCGCTGATAATGGTAGAGAAGTATTCAGCCGATGCTTTGCGTTTCACTCTTGCCGTGCTTGCGGTGCAAGGTCGTGATATTAAATTGAGCGAAGAGAAGCTTGGGCAGAGTCGAAACTTCACAAACAAGCTATTTAATGCCGCAAACTACCTACAGCTCAATCAAGATAGCTTCGATGATCTAAATCCTCAAAACATCTCAACACCGCTTGGCAGATATATGCTATCTAGATTTAATCTTGCTATCCAAGAGACTAGAGAGTATCTCGATAGCTACCGCTTCAATGATGCAGCTACCACGCTATATAGATTTTTGTGGGGTGAGTTTTGTGATTGGGGTATTGAGCTTAGCAAGGCTAGCAAAGACAGTGTAGCTGAGCTTGGAAGTATCTTCAAAGAGTCTATGAAACTCTTGCACCCTTTTATGCCTTTTATCACTGAGTATCTATACCAAAGATTAAGCGGATCGGATCTAGACGAGAGCGAATCGATAATGGTATCTAAATATCCTGTCGCTTCAGATATAGATAGTGCGATCATCAAAGAGTTTGAACTAGCGATTGAAGCTATCGTATCGGTTAGACGCTGCAAGACTCTAATAGACAAAGCAAATCAGCGAATAGAGAAGGCTTTTGTCAAGGTGGATGCAGATATAGATCACGATATGCTCAAAGCATTTATCCAAAAGCTTGCCAAGGTAGATGAGATTGTATTTGTCGACTCCAAGCCTGAAAATGCAGTCACAGATGTCAGCGACAATCTACAAAGCTTCATCTCTACAGATGATATTGATATGAGTGATATCATAGCCAAGTTAAATAGACAAAAAGAGAAACTCCAAAAAGAGATAGACAAACTAAACGGTATGCTCTCCAATGAGAGATTTGTTGCCAATGCACCAGAACAAGTCATAGCGCAAAACAGACAAGCCCTATCAGAAGCTCAAGAAAAAATGCAAAAGCTTAATGCAGAGTTAGAGGGATTGGGAGCTTAGATCTCCAATCTTGGTTTATGTAACAATCAAGTCAAAATTGGGGTGTTTCAAAAGAGAGATAACCCAAAACCGTAATGGCTTTGGGTTGTAGAGGTGTTATGCCAAAAGATCTGCCGGCACATTACCGCCGTTTTCAGCTATTTTTGTCAAAACAATCTTATGAAGCTCTATATTTTGCTCCGCTGTTCCTTGGTAGCCATCTATTCCCATCTCAGCCGCCAACTCTTTGCGGTGAGCATATGAGCTATCAAGACCAACAAGTTTCATAAGATCCACTATAGAAGCTTTCCAATCAAGATCCTCTGAACTATTAGCTGCAAGCTCATTTAGTTTGCCTGTGACATCTACAGTAGTTGCTGCAGCTGCAGTGTTTTCGGCGCTGCCTGTCTCTGCTTGAGCCGCAGCAGCCTCTGTAGCGCTTTCTGCCTCCTGAGATGCTGCTGAATCATCAACCAAAGCCTCATCATTACCAAAGCCCAATTTATGAAGTATAGATCCGAATATACCCATTTTTTCTCCTTTTTATTTTTTGGATGAAACATTATATCATTGCCTTGCTTTATTGTCTCTCACTTGTCCATTACACTAAGGAATGATAATTTTTTCACTTACATCAAGCCCAAAGCCAGACAAACCTACAAATTCGGTCTCTTTGGTGGATGTGAGAAGATTTATCTCTTTTACACCAAGATCTTTAAGTATCTGTGCGCCTATGCCAAACTCTTTGGCCTGCTCTTTGGAGATTGTTTGCGTATCCAAAAAGATCAAAACTCCCCCATTTGTTTTCAAGTAATCAATTGAACTGTTTAAGGCCTTAAACTTTTTGTCGTTGAGTACAAGATCTATATCCGGAGCTATGTTGTGAAACTTGACATTGGCTCTTTCATGTATGTTATAAAACTGTATAGCAGTATGTGTGCGACTTAGATGATCTCTGTATCTTATCTCATTTACCTTTATGCCTCTAAAGTCAATCTCCTCTTCACTGACTCTCTCGATAAGTTTCTCTTTGGAGAGCCTATACTCTACTATATCCGATATGTAGACTATATGCAGATCATGTTTGGCAGCAAATTTTTCCAAATCATCAGCCCTTGCCATCTCTCCATTGTCTTTGATGATTTCACATATTACAGCAATTGGTGCTACGCCAGATAGCTTACATAGATCTATCGATCCCTCAGTATGACCTGTCCTCACCAACACTCCACCATCTTTGGCTATCAGTGGAAAGATATGCCCTGGACGTACAAAATCACTGCTTCTGCTCTGAGGCTTCGCAAGTTTGGATATGCAATCACTCCTCTCTGCTGCCGATATTCCCGTAGATGCCGTAGCTGAGTCTATCGATACCGTAAAGGCAGTTTCATGGTTGGAGTCATTATTGGTTACCATTGGTATCAGATCAAGCTTGTGGGCCAGATCAGCTTTGAGCGGAGTGCATATCAGACCTCTGGCTTCTTTTGCCATGAAATTAACCATATCCGGAGTACTGAAAGTGGCAGCAAATACAAGATCACCCTCATTTTCGCGATCCTCATCATCAAGCATCACCACCATATGCCCTCGTTTGATCTCATCAATAGCTTTTTCTACTCTATTTATAGCATTAGACATCGCCTATCCTCTATAGGAGTTATTTTGACAACATTATAGCAGGCTTGCACTTGATGTTTTACTTTTTTAGATTTAGAGCTAGAGACCGATACGATAAGCATCCTCGATTAGTCATTCATCTTACGGATCAATTTCCAAGCAACTATCTTGTCTGCATTCAATGGGAAGCATTTCTCCTCTATCTGTCATGTCCATGGTACAGTGGCTTTTCTTTTTGGAGACAGCAAAGGTATAAACCTCTTGGCCTTTTTGGGGTGGCGGCTCCTGGGGTGTGACAGTTGTTGTATTTTGGTTTACTGTCTGAGTCGCCATGCCGGATGTATTGTCCGGATACATCATGCCTATATTGGAGTCATATTCGAAGATGATATTTTTGTATTTACATTTTCGTTTTTGAGCATCAACTATTGCACACCCTGATTTCTCCAAAAGAGTATCTCGTTGAAGCTCATTAGGATAGGACTCCTCTTGCTCATAAAAATCTTTTAGATTCGTTTTCATATTGAGCATTATCGAATGTATAGTAGAAGTATAATCAACAGGACAATCCACCCTGCAACCACTCAAAATCACCAAATACAATGTCAAAAATATTGCAACGATTAGTTTTCTTGTTTTCATATGGACATTGTAACATAAATAGATATGTTTC
>CAZVPN010000077.1:0-6521 GCA_964628135.1 uncultured Campylobacterales bacterium | reverse complement strand
ACAGTCAGAAGACGCGGATATAAGTTTTCTTATTAACTCTTTTGATTATTCATACAACACTTTTTGAACTTTTTGCCGCTTCCGCAGGGGCAGGGTTCGTTTCTTTGGATTTTGGTCTCAAACAATACTCCATCTAGATACTTCCATTTGTCGTTTATTTTTACAAATTTGCTCTTTTCGTGGTGCAAAAATATTTGGTTGTTTTCGCGGTAGTAGGCTTTGAATTCGACTATATCGTCATAAGTATCTATCACCTCAAGCTTGAGCCACTCAACCTCAGGCATCTGCTCCAACTCTTTGATACTTTGATTTATGGAGGTGTTGGCTAGATATTGCCAATCTTTATGTTTGAATGCTTCGTATCTGCTTATCATCAGCTCTTTTGGTGTCATATTGATCTTTGGACCTCCTCTATCCAATATGGCATAATCCTTTGCTCATTTGCAAGCGTGCTATCTCCTCCGTGTCCAGGATGCAATATGAAATCCTCTTGGATATCCATCGCTTTTTTTAGACTCCCGAGCATATCCTTTGCACTAGAGTATGGAAAATCCCACCTGCCTATGCTGTTTTTAAAAAGAAAATCTCCACTAAACCAGTGATTGTCTATCTCTATAATTGAGCAGCCTGGAGAGTGTCCAGGGAAATGACGATATTTTATTTGGATATTGTCAATATCTATATCTTCATCGCCAACTACTCTATAGTCAGGATGCGACACAGGAGTGCCCTGCTCAAACGGATCACTCTCTAGCATAAAGGCATCTGCATCTTGGCAGTATATGGGTATGTCAAAGTGGTGCTTGAGATCTGCATTGCTCCATATGTGGTCAAAATGTCCGTGAGTATTTAGAATCGCTATGGGGTTTGTGGTATTTTGTATCACCCATTGTGTTGCATTTTGTCCCGGATCTATGATGAGATCTTTGCCATCGATTGTAACGATGTAGCAGTTGGTCTGATATGCCCCCATTGGTTGGACTTTGATTTGCATTTGCTATAATTCTCCTATGGATTTTTATGGACAACTACAAAAAGCACTCCAAAGCGATGATATAGACACCAAAGAGATGCTTTGCGGCGAACTTTTGGCATATTGTAACACAAATGATCCCAAACCTAAAGATGATTTTGAACCCATAATCTTTGAGCATCCCTCTTATGCCTCATTTTGTGATATAGTCCACCCAAGAGATTTGCCATCCCGCAGACATTTTGATACCAAAGAGGGCTTGGCAACTTTGGTGCATGCCATTACACATATTGAGTTTTCTGCTATTGATTTGGCGTTTGATGCGGTGTATCGTTTTGTTGACACTCCTCTTGAGTATAAGATAGATTGGCTAATGGTAGCAGAGGATGAGATACGACACTTTAGGATGCTAAATGGGATACTAAAACAGCTTGGTTTTAGTTATGGTGATATGCCCGTGCATCAGGGGTTATTTGATGCTAGTATGCACACAGCCGGTTCTTTGCTTGATCGTATGGCGATTATCCCGCGTCACTATGAGGCGACAGGTTTGGATGTCAATCCTCAGATAGTCAAGAAGCTGCAAAGATACGACAAAGATCCGCTCACCAAGCAGATCATAGAGGCTATGGCAGTGATAGAGACCGAAGAGATAGATCATGTCCGCAAAGGTGATAGGTGGTTTCAGTGGGCTTGCAAAAAAGAGAAGCTTGATCCAAAAGCGACATTCAAAACGGTGCTTCAAAAGTATGAACTACTCAGACAAAGACCTCATATGAATGTATCTGCTCGCAGAGCTGCCGGGTTTGCATGTGATGAGCTACTTGATCTTGGTGCTAAGAGTTGTGATTGATTTTTTGATATAATCGCAACAATAACAAATAAGGATAGATAGTGAAAGCAAATCAAGAAGTGGTCCAGACGCTACTGGAGGCATTGCCATATATCAAAAAATTTCGCAATGAGATAGTGGTGATCAAGTATGGCGGATCGGCTCAAACAAGCGATGATCTCAAGGCAAAATTTGCTCAAGATATAGTCCTTTTGCAGACAGTTGGGATCAAGCCGGTGATTGTGCATGGAGGGGGTGCTAGTATATCAAAACTGCTCGATGATCTGGATATTCATAGCCAATTTGTAGATGGACAGAGGGTAACCAGCAAAGAGGCTATGCGTATAGTGGAGATGGTGCTTAGCGGTGAGATAAACAATGAGATAGTAGCTCTGCTCAATTCTCAAGGAGCCAAAGCAGTAGGAGTCTCTGGAAAGGATGCCAATTTTATGGAGGCTATTGCCAAAGAAGGCGGCGAGTTTGGTTATACCGGAGAGGTCTCTTCTGTAGATACTGCATTGATAGAAAAAATGATAGAGGATGGGTTTATCCCTGTGATTGCCCCTATTGCCAGCGGAGGTACGGTCGGGCATCCAGGATACAACATCAACGCAGATCTGGCTGCCAGTAAAATAGCAGCATCGCTCAAAGCACGCAAAATAGTTTTTTTGACTGATACAGCGGGAGTGCTTGATAAAGACGGTGGGCTTATCAACACATTGGGGATTCAGGAAACAGAGATGCTTAAGGATAATAACACGATCTATGGTGGTATGGTCCCCAAAGTAGATGCCTGTATAGAGGCACTCAGAGGAGGGGTCAAAAAAGCCCATATAATCGATGGTAGGCTGGAGCATTCGATTTTGCTTGAGATACTTACCAATAGAGGTGTGGGCACCTGTATAGAGCTGTAATATTATAATTTTGGTATAATATCGGTCCATTTAGGAATCAACATAAAACAATAGGTGAAAAATGAATTTTATCGAAACACGAGGAAATGATGGCAAAAGAGCCGATTCTGTCTCATTTTCAGATGCAATACTAAATCCAAGTGCAAGCTACGGAGGACTTTATGTCCCTGAAAGCCTACCCGAGATAGATATAGAATTTTTAAGCGAATATATAAACAGCGATTATAAAACGCTCGCCTTTGAGATCCTTAAACGGTTTGAGATTGATATTGATGATGATTTGCTGCTTGAAGCCCTGGAGCGGTATGATAAGTTTGATGACCCCAACAATCCGGTTCCAATCGTAAAAATAGGTGACGACTGTTTTGTTGAAGAGTTATATCACGGTCCGACCAGAGCATTTAAAGATATGGCGCTTCAGCCGTTTGGTTTGATTCTGAGCAAACTCGCCCAAGATAGGGATGAAGAGTATTTGATTATGGCAGCAACAAGCGGAGATACCGGACCCGCAACTCTGGAGACATTCAAAAATAGAGACAATATAAAGGTAGTTTGCGTCTATCCAGATGGCGGCACATCAGATGTCCAGAGGTTGCAGATGGTGACAGAGGACGCATCAAATCTAAAAGTAGTCGGTATCAAAGGCAACTTTGATGATGCCCAGCAAACACTCAAATCACTTTTGGCTTCTGATGAGTTCAAGGAGGAGCTCAAAGAGAGGAATATCAAACTTTCAGCTGCCAACTCCGTCAATTTTGGACGCATCATTTTTCAGATCATATATCATGTCTACGGATATATAGAGCTACTAAGAAATGGCGATATAATGCTTGGCGATAAGATATATATTGTTGTGCCGAGTGGAAACTTTGGAAATGCACTTGGAGCATACTATGCCAAAAAAGCAGGATTGCCTGTAGAGAAGATTCTTATAGCTTCCAACACAAATAATATCTTGACGGATTTGATTAATAAAGGAGAGTATGATCTTAGAGGCAGGGAATTGCACTTGACACATTCACCTGCTATGGATATCCTCAAAAGCTCCAATGTAGAGAGGGTGCTTTTTGATAAATTTGGCGCCGACAGAACAAGGCAGATGATGCAGGATCTGGATCAGAACAATGTATACAAACTTACCTCCGAAGAGCTTTCGCTTCTCAGAGAAGATTTTGATGCAGTATATAGTACAGATGAAGAGGGGGAGGCATATATAAAAAGGTATGCCGAGCAAAATTATATCATGGATCCCCACACCGCTACCTGTATCAAAGCTTATGATGAGCTAAGAGAAGAGAATATCCCAGCAATAATATGCTCTACTGCAGAGTGGACAAAATTTAGCGTAAGTGTAGCAAAAGCAATCGGCATAGATGCCAACAATGATATGGAGGCACTTGAACTTCTGTCTAAAGCCAAAAATCTTAATATACCAAAAGTCATAAGCGGGCTTTTTGATAAAAAAGTTATTCATGACAAAGTGATAGAGAAGGGGAGATTCAAAGAGGAGATATTATCTTTTTTGCATACACACTAAAGATAGGCGGAAGGAAATATGTATAAATTTTTTTTTATCGCATTGATACTGATTTCTTCTCTCTTTGCTTCAAAAGATATAGCGCCATGCAGTAGTATATCAAGTACAATTACCGAGTGTGATCCATATCAAACCAATTTTCTCATATCATCAAGAGTTGCAGTCAAAGATATCAATACTATTCGCAATAAACCTATAACAAAACGACTGTTTGCATCAGGTATTAAAGAGAAGATAGAAAATAATAGAATATTGAATGTTTTAATCAATAAATATATAGATAAACAGGAAGATCTCTATTCTAAACGACAAAAAAAGAGTCTCTATGCTGCAGATGAGGTTCAAGAGCCGGAAGAGAACTATATAACTTTTGAGATAAAGCCAAGCAAAACAGAGCAAAATAATACAGAACGCAACAAAACAGAGCCAGGCAAAAAAGAAAATACTGATTTTACTGTAGCTATAGAGAATAAAACAGATCTAAACATAACTCAAAACCAAAAGCTCGAAAAGAAACAGGAAGCGAGCACTAAAAAGCCTAAATTTGCTACTTACACAGTTGTTAAAGGAGATTATTTTGCAAAAATAGCAAGAAAATTTAGAGTCGCAAAAGATAAACTGATTGAGATAAATAATTTTGATAAAAATAAAATCCTAAAAGTTGGAGAAAAGATTTTTATTCCAATAGAGGATCAAGATTATGTGGATGCTATTGTAAATTATAGCTATGTAGTCAAAAGCGGAGATTCACTTATCAAAATCTCAAGGCGCTTTGGCATTAATCTTGAGGATATAAAAAAGTATAACAATCTAAAAAAGAGATCACTGATACGAGTAGGTGAAAAGCTGATATTGCCGATTGGCGATAAGCTAAAAGAGCTCAAAGCCAAAGAGGAGCTGGCAAAAAAAATCGCATTGGAAAAAAAGAAAAAAGCACTAGCACTGAAGAAAAAAAGAGAACGAGAGAGACTAGCCAAGCTTGCACTCAAAAAGAAAAAAAGAGAAGAGTTTCTCAGAATATCAAAAGGTATGAAGCATAGTCTCAGTGTCATTGCAACCGCATACTCATCTACACATAGCCAAACAGACTCCACACCATTTTTGGCAGCTTGGAACAATCGCATCAGGCCGGGTATGAAGATTATAGCAGTCTCTTGGGATTTGATACACAAATATGGCATCACCAATGGCACAAAAGTTCGTATATCAGGATTGCCGGGTATCTATACCGTAAGAGACAAGATGAATAAAAAGTGGCGTAGAAGGATAGATATATATATGGGTGTCGATCATCGACGAACCAACAGGTGGGGCAAGAGAAGAGTTATGATTTATTATTGATCATCTCCTCTTTTTCCAAAACTTCTAGGTATCGTTCGCTTATAATCTCATATTCATCTTTTAGCTCGGTTAGCTTTTGACTTAACTGCACTAAACCATCATCTTCATAACAATTTGGATCATACATGCACTGCTCTATCTGATCTATCTCATTTTCTAGCTTCTCAATCTGCTCCGGCAGTAGTTGCAAATCCCGTTGCTCATTGTAGCTTAGTTTGGTGATCTTTTTCTCTCTCTTTTGTTCTTTTGCATTGCTGCTTGATGAATTGAGCTCCTTTTCTATCCCAAAAAGCATATTGATATCTTTTTCCAACGATAGATAGTCGCTGTATGGTTGATGCGACTCCTCTATAAGTCCATCTCCTTTGAATATAAACAATTTTTGTGCAATTTTATCTACAAAGTATCTATCGTGACTGACAAAAATTACGGCACCTTGAAAATTGAGTAGCTTCTCTTCAAGTATATTGATTGTCTGAATATCTAGATCATTGGTAGGCTCATCCAGTATCAAACAGTCATACCTTTTGGTAAAAAGCAGTGCCAGTGCTACTCTATTGCGTTCTCCACCGCTGAGCTGTCCGATTTTTTTGTCTAGATACTCTTTTGGAAATAGAAAATTCTTCAGATAGCCATAGACATGCATATTTTTGCCATCTACTACCACTCTATCGCCACCATCAGGGCAAAATGTGCCAATGAGTGTCTCCTCATCTTTGAGCATCTCTCTATGCTGATCAAAGTATCCGATACTCAAATCTCCTCTTTTGATAGTGCCGCTATCTTGTTTGAGTCTGCCAAGTAGAAGCTTGAGTAGTGTAGATTTGCCGCTACCGTTGTGTCCTACTATTGCGATCTTATCTTTTTGAAGTATGCGAGCAGTGAAGCCTTTGATTAGATTTTTTCCGGCTATTGTATAGTGTA
>CAZVPN010000076.1:0-6530 GCA_964628135.1 uncultured Campylobacterales bacterium | reverse complement strand
GCAAAGAGTTTACCGATGAGAGCTCAGCTATCAAAAGTATGGGTGAGAGTGTGCTTTTTGTTGAAGGCTCAAGCATAGCTCACAAACTGACCACGCAAGATGATCTCAAAAAGCTTCCTTGTCTTACCAAGCCATCCACACGCACTTTGGTAGGATATGGTATAGATATTCATCCATTTGAAGCCGACAAA
Source organism: uncultured Campylobacterales bacterium (assembly GCA_964628135.1). Lineage (GTDB taxonomy): Bacteria > Campylobacterota > Campylobacteria > Campylobacterales > Sulfurovaceae > JAAXPZ01. The sequence goes on along the minus strand of CAZVPN010000076.1, from coordinate 6,339 downwards.
GAGATGAAGCTTTGTGGTGTCAAAATAGATTCACCATTTGGCTTCAAAGCTCACAGTGATGGAGATGTAGCGATTCATGCCATTATTGATGCTTTGATGGGAGCAGCCGGCATGGGTGATATAGGAGAGCTCTTTCCTGATACTGATGATGAGTACGCAGGAGCTGATTCTACCAAACTCCTTCAAGATGTAGTGTCGCGCATACTCTCGTTTGGTCTTGAGATAAATAATGTAGATATTACAATTTTGGCACAAACCCCAAAGCTGCTTGAGTATAAAGCAAAGATGAGAGCTAAAATCGCATCTCTTTTGAAAATAGATAAAAACAGGGTCAATATCAAAGCTACCACAGCAGAAAAGCTTGGATTCGTAGGAAGAAAAGAGGGCGTAACAGTACATGCAACGGCTTCGCTTGGATATTTTAACTGGATGGAGAGAGTATGAAGATTGTCATAGTAGAAAACGAACTATATCTCGCCCAAAGTATAGCAAACAAACTCTCAGAGCACGACTATGATGTCAGTATTTATGGGTCTGCCAAAGATGCCATGCAAAGTGATGGAGATATATATCTCATATCTACAAGTCTGCCTGGACAAAATTTTATTAAACTTATCTCTAAATATAGTCATAGAATTATAATTTTGATGGTCAACTATATCAATAACGATACCGTTGGTGAGCCAATCAAAAAAGGTGCATCTGACTATATAGTAAAACCTTTCATGATAGAGGAGTTGCTGAGAAAAATAGATCATCATATAGAGTTCAGGTATCTTCAAGAACAAAATAATTTTTTCTATGAGTATTTCCAAAATATGATGGGTGAAATAGATCACAAACAAAAGATAGATAAAATACAGCCAAATATAGTAATCAAAACAAATTATCTTAGAGTAGCAGACAAGTTTGTCATAGAAATAAGCAGGTATTTTGGCTACTCAATAGTCTATATACTGCTGGATGAAGAGAATTGGGAAAAAAAGATATCAGAGCTCGGGCACAGCAACATGGCATACATTTTGCATATAGATAAACTTAAAAAAAGTGAAAGAGATACACTGTTTAAACATCTTGATGGAAAAAAATTTATCATAGCATGCAAATCCGAAAATTTAGAAACTCCATTTAAAACCTTGGAAATCAATACTGAGAACAAACTCTTTGATCATAATGACATATTGACAATAGATGAATATGTCCAATATATAGTCAAAAAGTTTCAATACCATTTTCCGGATACAGAGCTTTCAAGAAAGCTTGGAATATCACGCAAAAGCCTGTGGGAAAAAAGGAAAAAGTATGACCTCTTCAAGAAAAAATAAAAAACTATATATAGACCCCGAGGCTCTTTCTGCTCTTGCTCTTGTACAGGAGGGACTGTTTTATCCTGTTACATCACTAATGAGCAAAGAGGAGGCTTATGCTGTAGATAAAACCAAAAACTACAAAGGGGTTCCTTTTCCATTCTCTTTTATTCTTGCACCAAGCGGAAAAAGAAACCTATCTACGATCAAATCACTCAAAAACGGTGAAGAGATTGATCTTGTATGTGATGGCAAAATCGTGGGTATGCTAACTGTTGATGAGACTTTCGAGATAGATCCTGTAGATCGCATCATAAACATATACGGAACTGCAGATCAATCACATCCAGGGGTCAAAAATACATTCAAGAGAATAGGAAATATGGCAGTATCTGGCAAATATCATGTTGATTATCCTCTGATTGCCGACAACAAGAAAAGAATAGAAGAGTTTAAAGAAAAAACCGGTGCAAAAAAGATATCTTCCATGGTCTTGTCGGCGAACCCGCTAAACAGAGTGCATGAGAGAATGATCAGAAAAGTTCTTGATGAGAGTGATGTTCTTGTTATATTTCTAAGAAAGCCTTTTGTAGCAGAGGGTGGATTGAGATATGATATCCGATACAATACGCTAAAAATATTCACCGACCTTTTTCTTTCACTAAACAAAGTATTGATAATTCCATTTGAAAATTCATATATTTTTGCCGGATATAATGAACTGATACTAGATGCACTTCTTGTCTCCAATTATGGCTGCGATCAACTGGTCATCGGCGACAATCACGGTGGACTCGGTCTATACTATGACAAAAATGTTCTCAACTCTGTATTTGATGAGTTTCAAAATATAAATATAGAAATAAAGATTATAGACAAGTATGTATATTGTAATGAGTGCAAAACTCTGGTCAATAACAAAACCTGCCCTCATGGACAGCACCATCATGTAAGCTACCACTCTGCATCCATTATGCAGCTCATTGAAGCTGGTCTGGTGCCGCCTGCACTGCTTGTTCGCAAAGAAATAAGCGCAAAAATCCTCTCTGAAATGTTCCCGGATAGATTTAAGAATCTTCAAGAGCTATACTCTTATCTCATGCCTGGAAGCGGACTTATAGAGAAGCAAAGTGAAGAACAGTTCTACATTAACCTCATACAACTACACAGCACAAGCTCACTGACATAATTAGGAGACAAATTGACACTGCAAAAACTATTTCTGACATTTTTTGGTTCCGGATTGGCTCCCAAGGCACCTGGTACAGTAGGTACTTTGGCATCACTGCCTGTAGGGGTGGCTATCCTGTACTATTTGGGCTCACAAACACTGTTTATGCTTACATTTGCTATCACGATAATAGCTATTTTTGAGATCAATAAGTATGAGAAAGATACTGGCATGCATGATCAGCAGCACATTGTCATAGATGAGACTGTAGGTATCTGGATTGCGCTACTGATTGCAACATCGATGCTGCAACAAGTTGACTATCCCTACTCGTTTATCAGTTCGATTGTGCTTAGCTTTATCAATTTTAGACTCTTTGATATATGGAAGCCCTCAACTATCGGCAAGATAGATAGAGATGTCCCCGGTGGGCTTGGTGTTATGGGTGACGACATACTGGCAGGTATTGCAGGTGGGCTTTTGAGTGCTGTTGTTATGTTTGGCATTGGCAAAGTCTATCACTACCTTGTATAAATGTCTGGCTGGTTTAAATATTATGAAGGCATATTTGATAATGAGGAAATATCTTGGCTGAAGTAAGCTGCACACACTGTCATCTGAAGTTTGATGAATCTGTTATGATTACGGAGAGCTCTCCATCGGGTGAGACACTATATTTTTGCTGCAAGGGATGCCAAGGGGTCTATCATCTACTCAAAGATGAAGGGCTTGATACATTTTATGACAAATTGGGCGATCAGACTCTACAACCTGCGACACAAAAAGATGATGACCTGCAGCGTTTTGATCTAGAGGGATTCAAAAACAAATATATCAAAACAAACAGTGATGGCTTCAATGAGATCAGTCTCATTATGGAGGGTATCCACTGCTCAGCATGCGTATGGCTCAATGAAAAGGTGCTTCATCAAACAGACGGCATCATAGAAGCAGTCATCAACTACTCAAACAACAAAGCCAAAGTGATTTGGGATCCTGAAGAGATACAGCTATCACAGATCATAGAGAAGATCCGCTCCATAGGCTACAATGCATTTCCTTATGATGCCTCACTACAAGAGGAGCGAAATGTCAAAACACGCAACGAATACTACACAAGGATACTTGTAGGTGTGTTTGCCACTATGAATATCATGTGGATAGCAATCGCTCAATATGTCGGATATTTCAACGGTATAGAGGCAAAATTTAAAAATATACTCAATATTGCAGAGTTTGTCTTGGCTACCCCTGCACTTTTTTATAGTGGTTGGATATTTTTTAGGGGTGCATACTATGGGCTCAAAAATCGCTTTGTCAATATGGACCTACTTGTTGCCACAGGTGCTACTCTTGCATATCTATACTCTATATATGCTATGATCACACACAGAGGGGAGGTGTATTTTGACTCATCCACTATGATCATCACCTTTGTGCTAGTGGGCAAATATCTTGAGGTGCTTAGCAAAAAACAAGCAAGCGATACTCTGGACAAAATCATAGGAACAATGCCGACAGAGACAACAGTGGTAAAAGATGGAGAAAAATCACTCGTAAGCCTTGAAAATGTCCAAATAGGTGATATAGTAGAGCTAAAACCGGGGGAAAAGGTGGGTATCGATGGAGTATTGCAAAGCCCCAAAGGTGTATTTGACGAAAGCTCCCTGACCGGTGAAAGTGAACCTATATATAAACAATCAGGAGATGAAATACTTAGCGGCACCATATGCCTAGATACCGTCATTAGATACAGAGTAACCAAAAAAGCAAATGAGTCAATGCTGCACACCATCACAGAGATGCTCAGTGACTCCATCACTAAAAAACCTCACATAGAACAACTTGCAAACACGATATCCGGATACTTTTCAGTGACTATACTAGCAATAGCGATCTTTACATTTGTCGGCTGGTATATGCACTCTCATAGCTTTGAGACAGCACTTATCACTGCCATATCAGTCATAGTCATTGCTTGTCCATGTGCATTGGGATTGGCGACACCGATGGCTACGCTCATCGGAGTATCCAGAGCAGCCAAAAAAGGATTGCTCTTCAAAGAGTCAAGACTGCTTGAGACTATGGCAAAGAGTGACACCCTGGCACTCGACAAGACAGGAACCATCACAGAAGGCAAACCAAGTGTAATAAAAGCTGAGATAAAAGATGGTTTTGATCCTGAGCTATTGTTGGGTCTGGTTGAGAGCTCCAAGCACCCAGTCAGCCAAGGGGTCAAAAACTACATACAAGAGCACTATCCAGACGCCAAAGCCAAAGCACTATTTGATATACAGAGTATTGATGCCAAGGGTGTGACTGCAAAAACAATGAAGCACCAACTATCCGGAGGCAACAAAGCACTGATGGATCAACTTGGCATAGATGCACCGCTTAGTAGCGACTATACTCACTATATCTTCGCAGTTGACAAAAATGTATTGGCAATATTTGAACTTGAGGACAAAATCAAAGATGACGCAAAAGATGTCATTGCATCTATCAAAAATATGGGTATTGATGTCATTATGCTAACAGGCGATCATGAAGTAGTAGCACAGAGAGTAGCCAAACAGGTGGGCATAGAGCAATTTTATCACTCGCTTACGCCTATCGACAAAGCAGATTTTATCGACAAACTACACGAAGATGGCAAGATAGTGGTAATGGCGGGAGATGGCATCAATGACGCCGTGGCACTTGCCAAGAGCGATATAGCATGTGCTATGGGCAGTGGGGCAGATATTGCTATAGAGGTCAGCGATGTGGTGCTGCTGCATGATTCGCTCGATAGTCTCAGATATGCTTTTGCTATAAGTCGCAGATCTTTTGCAGCAGTTAAGCAAAATCTCACACTATCAGTGCTATACAATATCATTACGGTTCCATTGGCTGTGATGGGATATGTCACGCCATTGATAGCCGCACTCGCTATGAGTCTAAGCTCACTGATCGTAGTAGCCAACTCCAGCAGAATCAAAGTCAAGGAGCACAAATGAGCAGTTCTATAATCTCACTAATGATCGGTATCTCTACTTTTCTTGGTGCCATAGGTTTGGCCGCACTCATCTGGGGAGTCAAAACGGGGCAGTTTGACGATAAGACAAAGTTTATAGACGGTGCTAGATTTGATGGTGAAGAGGAGCTCAGAGACGCCATAATGATGGAAGAGAAGAAAAAAGCAGCCAAAGCCAAAAAAGAAAAAAATTATATGCCGGCTGATTAATATGATATGTATATTTGACTGCGAAACTATTCCTGATGCTGATCTGATCAAAAAGAGCTTCGATACAAGCTTGGCAGATGACTACCAAATCACGCAAGAGGCTTTGAAACAATATGAAGAGGAAAAAGGCAGTAGCTTTCTACCTTTGCCATACCACAAAGTAGTAGCACTATCGGCAGTGATTGCAGATGAGTTTGGAAGATTTATCAAAGTGGGTGATTTTGGTGAGGGCAAAGATGATGAAGAGTCGATCATTCGCCACTTTTTTGGCTTCATAGAGGACAAAAACCCCAAACTTGTCTCATTCAACGGCAGAGGATTTGATATGCCTATGCTACTCATTAGAGCTATGAGATACAATATTAGTTTTCCTGCTTGGTTTGACCAAAACAACCCGATGCTCAACAAAACCAAATGGGAAAACTACCGCCAAAGATATGCAGAGCAGTTTCATCTAGATTTGCTAGACTCTATGGGTAGCTTTGGTGCGGTAAGAAACCTTAAGCTTGATACACTCTGCACTATGGCGGGTATCCCCGGCAAGTATGATGTCAGTGGTGATCAAGTGCTTGATCTATACTATGATGGCAAACTGGATCTCATCAAAGAGTATTGCCAATCAGATGTCCTCAACA
>CAZVPN010000075.1:0-6583 GCA_964628135.1 uncultured Campylobacterales bacterium | reverse complement strand
TTTGTCAAGTGTCAGCCCTTCGCTGTCAACTTTATGCTTGAAGTGTTTGCTATTTTGTTTGACAAGCAGATAGCCGTTTTTTGGCTTAATACTCTCTATTTTGTCAGTCAAATTGATATCAAAACTATATAGATATCCCTTGTCACCCACCATATACAACAGGCGGTGTTTGTCGTCATATGCTAGATCTGAAGCCTCTGCAAAATGAACCGGGCCAATTTGTGATATATCTATATCCTTTTGATCCAAAATTTTGATATGTGGATATCTGGATTGGTTGTAATCTTTGGGTCTTATATCGGTATTATAAATCTTGCCAAAGAGTAATCCTGCCAACAAAATAGACAAAGGGGCGATTTTCATCTTTTTCGTTTCTCTTCTATCACCATAAACCAAATAAGAGTTACAATCGATACAAATACCATAATATCTGCATAGTTAAATACAGGATAGCTAAACCAGCGATGCCAATATATATAATCTACCACACCCTCTCTTGTAAATCTATCATATAGATTGCCAAGTGCTCCACCGACAAGAAGTCCCAGAATGAAGGGGTATTTTTTGATCATATCTGATGCAAATAGATAGATGATTATCCCTGATACAAAAAACAGCTGAAGCCATTTGAGATAACTGCCCAAAAATGAGAGCATACTAAAGGCTACACCTTTGTTGTAGTGCAGCTCAAGCGATATGAAGGGACCCGCCTTTTCATAGCCTGCTACAAATATCTCTTTGAGGTTTTGATCTATCAAAAATGTTCCGACAAGTGCCAGAAGAAATATTACAATCGCACGCATCTATTTGAGAGCACTTACAAAAAATTGTTGACACTTCTCCATCATACTCTCAAGCCTGTTTTCATCTTTGCCTTCGAGCAAGATGCGAATCAAATTCTCAGTGCCGGAGTATCTAAATAGATGCCTCATACCCTCACTTTCTATCTCATCTTTGAGCTCTTTGATGCCATCTATCGTATCAATGTCGGGTTTGCTTTCGATAGGAAGATTTACTAGCACTTGCGGGTATGATTCATATGGATTAAACACTTCACTTGCCTTTTTGCCGCTGCCGACCATATAGGCAAGTGCCTGGAGTGCACTAGAGATTCCATCGCCTGTTTTGGCATAATCTGAAAATATTATATGACCACTCTGCTCACCGCCAAAATTGATACCCTTCTCTTGCATCATCTCCACGACATTCTTGTCGCCTACAGCACTTCTATATACTTTGATGCCGTGCTTGCCAAGATAATCATCAAGCCCTTGATTACTCATGACGGTAGCCACCATGCCATCGCCCTTGAGAGTGCCGCTGTTTTTGAGATGCACCGCCAAGACTGCCATTAGCTTATCGCCATCTACAATATCTCCATTTTCATCTACCATCACGACTCTATCGGCATCTCCGTCAAGTGCTATGCCCACATCGGCTCTATACTCTTTGACAGCCTTTGCCAAAAATTCAGGATGCATAGCCCCACACCCTTCGTTGATATTGAAGCCATTTGGTTCATTGCCCAACACTTTGATATCTGCACCAAGCTCCTCCAGTATAGTGGGAGCTACCTTGTATCCTGCACCGTTGGCACAATCTATGACTACTCTAATACCGGCAAGTGTGAGTGGCTTTGGAAATGAGTTTTTGATATGCACGATATAGCGACCCACTACATCATCTATTCTTTTGGAGCGACCTATCTTTTTGCCGGTGGCTTGAACAGTCTCTATCTGGTCACAATCATCAAAGATCTTCTCAATCTGCTCTTCGGTCTCTTTTGTTAGTTTGATGCCGGTGCTATCAAAAAATTTAACCCCATTGTCATAATATGGATTGTGACTGGCAGAGATCATTATCCCTGCATCGCATCGCATATTTTCGGTCAAAAATGCAATAGCGGGAGTAGGCATAGGACCTACCTGTATCACATCATAGCCTACGGCAGTCAAGCCGGAGACTATGGCATTTTCGATCATATATCCGCTTCTTCTGGTATCTTTGCCTACTAATATTTTGTTGGTTTTTGATTTGGGTCTAAAGTGTATGCCTGTTGCCATTGCAAGCTTGAGGCTGTTTGTCGCACTTATTTTTCTGCCGGCTTTACCTCTGACGCCGTCTGTTCCAAATAGGGCCATACGCTATCCTTCAAATTTTGTTATATCAATTTTATCAAAATATTGCTAATCATATCCCACAGCTGCCGCTGTCAATGCTAAAACTGTTTTCATAGCCACACTCTGTGCAATAAAAATTGACAATCTTGGGACCACATCCTCCACCACGCTGATCGCTCAAGACAATGGACTCCTTTTTGCACTTTGGGCATACTCCACTCTGTATGGCTTTGAGCTGTTCATTTTTGTCTTTGAGATAATATATATACACCGTCACAGAACCCACCAAAACAATGAGCAAAAAGAGCAAAAGATAGATATCTATGTCGGATCCTTATAGTGTTTAATTTTTTAATTGTATCATAAGTGATAAGAAAAGAGCCATTAATCACATCATTTTTGATGTGATTAGGTGAAATATTCGCATCATATTGGTTTTTGCTGGGTTTTCTTACAAGAGTGTTTGGCAAATTAAAACCCAATAGCATAACTTTTTGGTAAAATGTTTTTATGAATTTGCAAACATATATTGATCTTGGTGAGTTGTTGCGTCAAAATGGGTGGAGTCACGAGGAGTATCGTGCCTTTGGATTGGAAAATAGCAAGCTATCACCTATTGACAAACTCGCCAAGTGGGTCAAAGATCATCAAAGCAGACTTCCCAAGCCAAAAGTTAGCGATACATTTTGCTCCTATTTGTATCATATCACGCTTTTGTTGGGATTTTTGGCATTGGTAGTTGGCTTTGTCTCAGGTGTAGGATTGCTCAGTTACAGCGGTAAAGCACCTGTCAATCTGATCTATTTTTTGTCTGTATCTGTTGTTTTGCCTCTATTGACAATGTTTTTGTCAATCATATCAATATTTGGTATCTCCAAAGAGCACAATAGTATATTGCATCTATCTCCTGCCTATTGGTTAGAGAGGATATTTGCACTATTTTTTGCCAAAAGAGGCGACACCAAGCAGCCAAAGATAGAGCCAAGAGTGCTCAACTATCTTGTGCTACAAAGAGCTCAATTGTTGGCATTACTCTTTTCTATAGGATTATTGATTGCATTGTTGTTTAAAGTGACAACATCCGATATAGCCTTTGCGTGGAGCACCACGCTTCAAATCAAGCCCCAATCTTTTCATTCGTTTTTGTCTCTTTTGGCATATCCGTGGCACTGGTTTGCTCCATCAGCATTGCCAACTCTTGATGTGGTGGCACATAGCCACTACTTTAGGCTTGGAGGCAGGCTGGATGCGCATATGATAGCCAATGCCGGCGAGCTTGGGGTGTGGTGGAGATTTTTGGCTATGGCTACTCTGTGCTATGCGATTATTCCTAGAGTGTTTTTGTATATATTTGTATCAATCAGACTAAAAGGAGCTCTCAAAAATTCTATGATCAATATGGATGGTATCAAGTCTGTATTGCAGCAGATGGATACGCCGGTGATCAAAAGTAGAGCCACAGAGGCAGAGAGTGCATATACTTTTGAGCAAAATAGCTATAGCCGTGTTGTTGAGGGTGTAAGTGGGAGATATGATATCTCACTTGGATGGGCGATTGATGTCAAAGAGGTCTGTTTGCTTGATGATATGTTTGATATCCAATCTGATAAGTGTATGCTCCTGGGTGGAGCTAATACAACCGATGAAGATAGCAAGATAATTGAGCAGTGCAGTGGAGATGTGATTGTGTATGTCAAGAGCTGGGAGCCGCCGACTATGGATTGGAGCGATATGATCGAGCATCTTGCCAAAGTGGCAAAAAAGATCACAATAGTGCCCATAGGCACCAAAGATGATGGCTATAAGCCCCAAGAGAGCGATTTGTATATATGGCTAAGAAAGATGGCAGCCATCGACAACCCAAAGGTTTGGCTATGCAAAATATGACAAACAAACATCCAAAATTTGCAGTGGTAGGACATCCAAACAAAGGCAAAAGCAGCATAGTGGCATCACTAGCTCAGGATGACTCTATCAAAATCTCAGATACCCCCGGCACCACTACACAAAGCCGTAGCTTCCCTCTCAAGGTGGATGGAGAGATACTATATGAGCTATACGATACTCCCGGTTTCCAGCGTCCAAGAGAGGTGCTTGAGTGGCTCAGATCGCATGATGTTCCGGCTCACAAGCGTGCAGATGTAGTCAGGGAGTTCATCAATCAGCACAAAAATAGCGATAGATTTCACGATGAGATAGAATTGTTGCGTCCTATTATGGATGGAGCGGGGATACTGTATGTAGTCGATGGATCCAAGCCATATGGTGTAGAGTATGAGGCTGAAATGGAGATACTTAGATGGTGTATGCAGCCAAGTATGGCACTGATTAATCATATAGGCAAGAGTGATTATAGCAGTGAATGGAGGGCGGCACTCGGGCAGTATTTTAGGATAGTCAAAAGCTACAACCCTATGAATAGCGATCCAAGACAGCAGTTTGAGTTGCTTGAGGCTATGGTGCAGCTTGATGAGAACTGGAGAGAGCCACTGCAAAGATCTATAAAGCTTTTCAAGAAGCTAAGAGAGCAAAGAGTTTGGCAGAGCAAAGATGTCATTGTGGCTGAAATAGTAGAGTCATTAAGACTCAAAGAGAGGCTCTCAATCAAAGGTGAGAGTGCTTCGGATGCACAAAAAGCCAACCTAGAGGATAGATACAAAAATCATCTAAGAGAGATAGAAAAAAGGGCTCAACATCAGATAGAGAAGCTATGGCACCATATACACTTGCAAAAAGAGATCACTCCTCAGCCACTCAATGATCTGGATCTGTTTTCCCAAGAGAGTGCCTCTATCTTTGGACTTACACGCAAAGAGATGGTAATGACCGGTATGCTAACAGGTGCAGCCGCAGGGGCCGGTATTGATCTGTTGTTTGCAGGTCATACTCTTTTGCTGGGAGGTTTGATAGGTGGAGCTGTGGGTGCAGTGGGTGCATATGTTGGATTTGATGAGCTATCCGAAATGAGGGTGCTTGGACAACAAATTGGCAGTAGATACCTTGAGATTGGCCCTATGCAAAATAGAAATTTTCCATATATACTGCTTGGCAGAGCTCTTTACTATTTGCATGCCCTTACGCAAAGATCGCATGCCAAACGAGATAAACTGGCACTTGATATGGATAGCGATTTCAAAGATAGATGGCTTGATGATGAGACGGCAAAAGCTCTCGAAAAGCAGTTTAAGATGCTCAGATCAGACAATGGCTCTATAGATACAAAGGAGCTTGATGAACTGATACTAAAGTGCATCACCAAAGTTGTCACACTTTGATGATATAGTGTCGGTGCTATTCAGCCATATCCTTCTCATCCATAGCCAAGGCTTCACCAAAGCCCAATGCCTCTTTGACTTTGGCTTCAACTTCAGCTTTGAGTTCAGGATTTTCTTTGAGGGTGAGTTTGGCATTCTCTTTGCCTTGACCAAGCTTTTGTGATCCATAGCTAAACCATGCACCGGATTTATCTACAATATCCATCTTGATACCATAATCTATAAGCTCTCCAAGATAGCTAATCCCCTCACCAAACATAATATCAAATTCAGCTTGTCTAAATGGCGGAGCTACTTTGTTTTTGACCACTTTAACTTTGACTCTATTGCCTATTTGTGACTCTCCCTGCTTGAGTGTGGCTATACGACGCACATCAATACGCACTGAGCAGTAAAATTTCAATGCATTTCCGCCTGTAGTAGTCTCAGGTGAGCCATAGCCCATTGTGCCTATTTTCATACGGATTTGATTGATAAATATGACTGTTGTGTTGGTTTTATGTAGTATTGCCGTGAGCTTACGAAGTGCTTGAGACATCAAGCGAGCCTGCAATCCCACATGAGTATCACCCATATCACCTTCTATTTCACTTTTAGGAGTAAGTGCGGCCACAGAATCCACTACGATGAGATCCACTGCACCAGATCTTGCCAAAGTTTCCAGCACATCTAGTGCCTGCTCTCCAAAATCTGGTTGAGAAACTAACAGATCGTCGGTATTGACCCCCAAATTTTTGGCATAGACTACATCCAATGCATGCTCAGCATCTATAAAAGCACACACCATATCTTTCTTTTGTGCTGAAGCGATTGTCTGAAGGGCTAGAGTAGTTTTACCTGAAGATTCTGGTCCATATACTTCTACTATTCTCCCCTGAGGAATGCCACCAATGCCAAGAGCCATGTCTAATCCAAGTGAACCGGTGCTGATAGATTCAATCGGTTCAAACTCTTTATCTCCAAGTCTCATCAAAGTTCCCTTGCCGAATGCCTTATCAATCTGCTTGATAGCCATATCTAGAGCTTTTTTCTTGTTTGCATCCATTGCCATTGTCATATCCTTGTCCTTAATGTTGAAATTATTTTATCCAAATAATGCTAAGTTATTTGGTCGTGTTGCAAGTATAGAATAAAAAAATAGATTTGATCAAAAATATGTCAAATTGTCATATTTTTCTATTTTTGTCC
>CAZVPN010000074.1:1308-6602 GCA_964628135.1 uncultured Campylobacterales bacterium | reverse complement strand
CAAAGTTATTCTGAAGATATTTGAGATCTATCATCTTATCTACCTAATTTATGAGTTTTGAAATATTTATGAGATTATAGTGGAAAGTTGGGTAAAGCGGGGTTAAAAATAGCAGGAGAGGCTAGGCTCTCCAAGCTAGACCTAAAAATTCCCCTCATCATTTACTTGGCAATTTTTAAATGTAACCGAACCATCTTTGGTAGAATCGGCTATCGTTACATTCATCTCAAGAAATGCAACCTCCTGATCGCAAGATGCCGGATCATTCCGCACTATACTATTGGGGTCAATTGTAACATTTTGCAAATCAAAACCACAAGTAAAGGTAGAGTTTCTCAGCCAGTAAGTATCATCTGTTCCAGTCAAAATTTTACCATAAATACCTACTGGATAATTTGATGCCGTCTTAGGAACAGTAATTGTCTTGCCTGCAAGACCTTCAAATGAACTTAGTGTTACAAAGTGTGATTCTCCCATTCTAAGCACTTCTCCGGTATTTGGATTCAATCCTGTCATATTGACCAGTATTGCAGCCCTTTTCCCTATCATATAGGCATCATGCTTTAGTACTACCACAGCTTTTCCTGAGCTATCCAGCATATACTGACCATCACTTGAATCCACCACAACTACCGACTCTTGATAATCACTGGTACAAAATTTATCTCTATAGTTATAACCTATTGCCATCCCAAGACCACTTTGAGCTTGACCGGTATATCTGTTGCTTAAGCTCAAGGAGCTAGTGGACAAGATACTCTCCAGATTCCATTTTCCATTTGCTTCATAGGTCTCAACATCTCCAAATACAGCTACAAATGCTCTTTTAGTCTTGATATGTGCTTCATCAAATGGAGAGATGCCTGTGATCTCTATCTTTGCTTTGTCGCCATCAGGTGTTAGAGTAGCACTTATTCCGTCATTTTGTTTTGCATATCTTCCATAAAGCATCTCTCTGCCATTTGCATCTTTGGCAAAACTTGCCATTGCTGCCACATTGATGACACCTGTTGTCGATACTGGGTTGCCACTGGCATCAGTTGCCTGAATGATAAACTTATGTTCAAACTGCTTAGTATTAAAGTTATAACTTACACCATCACTATTGATAGAAAATGCCGTTGGTGCCCCTGATAGAACAGCTACGCTAAAGAGTTGTGCTCTTGTTTTTTCTACTCCATTGAGGTTATCATATGTGATTTCTACTTCCAGTACTGCCAATCCGGAATTTTGATCATCAGCAGTCAACAATACAGATACCTTGTTTCTACCCTTTCCAAACACAACCGTAGATGCCGGATTTCCTCCACCTTCTGGTGTAAGCTTCAAAACGCTTGTATCTCTTGAGATAACTTTAATAGATTTTATCCTGGAGCTATCGATAGCTTCACCTGTATCTTTATCGATCAATGTCACCACTGCATTGTTTCTACTATTGAGTGCGAGGTTGTTTGCGCCACCATTTGGCTCAAATTTGATCAGATAGTTTATATTGTCTATAGGTGGGGGTGCTATCACTCCATTGGTAAGATTTATTTTGGCTGTATCACATACTGAAGAGTTCTCTTCAAGACAAAATTTTACATCAAAACTTTTATCGACAATCGGATCCGGAGCAGTATATTTAAACAATGCATCTCCCGCTCTGTCTGAAGTTGCATCAGACGAAGCAAAAGTACCCACAATATCTGAAATATTGGATATTTTGACTTTCTTGTTAGCCTCTCCAACTATCCCTCTAAGCACATTGACTACTATATCTTTTTGTGCACCGGATTCATTGATATCCAATCTTTTTGTAGCTACCACCAAAGAGAGGGCATTGGAATCCATTACAAGAATTTTATCAGCATCTATACTCTTTTTGGTTCCATCAAAATTTGATGTTATTTTGCTGCCATTATCATCCAGTTCTTGCTTGCCGGTAAGCTGATAGCTGTTTGGTACGCAGGATGGATCTTTGAGTTTTGCAGCCACTGACACCATTTTTGATGGTGACCTGCTATCCAATGTAACACTCTCAGGAGAGCTTTTTACAGAGTTTTGAACAAGCTCACATGGCTCCAGCTTAAGCATTAAGTCATTTAGTGTTACTTTAATAGGATCTTCATAACTGCTGTCCAACTCTATATCAGCAGAAATGCTGCCATTACTCTTGTCTATAGTTAGTTTTTGAAGTGTTGTCGTAATTTTTGACAGTGATGTATTGTTGCCCTCACCGCTTGTACCATTATTATCCCCATCTGGATACATATTGCCTCCACATCCAGATAGCAACAATACAAGTGAAGTGATGGCTGCAGCAAATATGCTTTTTTTCATGATAGACTCCTATCTATTAATATACGTAATGAACACCAAGTGCAATATTGCCTATGTTGCCCAGCTCTTTTGGTCTAGCTATACTGTATCTGTACCCCAGGTCCACATCAATATGATCAGATACCGTAGCCTGCACACCAATTTGACCGCCATATGTAATCCCGCTTGTATCTATGCCTTTGGACTCATAATTTAGATATCCACCATTCACACCAACATATGGTTTGAACATTGTTCCGGCAAATGTATCAGGCATAATGAAATAATCTACCTGAATAAGTGCTCTTTCATACTTTTGCTTATCTGTTTTGTTGTTGTAGTAATCAAACATTACCATAGATCTCCACTGCTCGTTTTGAGCACCAAGTCTAAGACCTACAGAGAAACCTTTACCCTTGTGTGATTTTTCTGCATCTGTATCACCCTGAACAAATGTACCACCTAGCTCAAGCCCTATAAATGGACTGCTTGAATCCTCAGTATCAAATACATCAGCACCTGCATATGCAAATGAGGCCATAGCCAAAATTGCCGAAGCGATTGTTATCTTTTTAAACATCTTGAACTCCTTGTTCTTTGTTTTTGTTTACCGTTTCGCATAGAATATCACAATTTATATTAATTAATCTTAAAAAAATATCAAAAAATATTAAATAATCTGTTTTTTTCTGAGTTTTACACTCTATTTTACAGCAAAAATGTCATAATATGGGGGTATAAATGTCAAATACAAAAGAAAAACTATTGCTTTGGTATCCATGAAAGAGTGGTAGCAGAGGGGGAACTCGAATCCCCGACCTCCGGCTTATGAGACCAGCGCTCTAACCAGCTGAGCTACCCTGCCACTATATAAGAGTCGGAATATTACCAAAACTATTATTAAATTTCGCAAAAAGCACCGAGATTGCTTCCAAAATTGTAAATATAACAAAATATACTAAACATACTTTAGTCAATATGACTCAATTTTTTAAAAAATTTTGCTGGTTTTTATTGACTTTTTTATAAAAAATCACTAAAATACCATCACTAAAATTAAAGACTATATACTTAAGGAGAAACAATGGCATTTCAACCATTAGCAAACAGAGTTTTGGTAGAAAGAGAAGAAGAGGTCACTACTACTGCCTCTGGTATCATTATCCCAGACAATGCAGCCGAAAAGCCGCAGCAGGGCAAAGTTGTATCAGTGGGACCAGATGCAGAGGATGAGGGTATTAGTGAAGGCGATACAGTGGTCTTTGCCAAATATGGCGGAACAGAGATAACACTTGACGGTAAAGAGTATCTCATTCTTGACAGCAATGACATTTTGGGAATTATAAAATAATCAACAAAGGATAGATAATGGCAAAAGATATATTTTTTTCAGACAAAGCAAGAAACGGACTATATGCAGGTGTTACCAAACTGGCTGATGCAGTCAAGGTAACTATGGGACCAAGAGGTAGAAACGTGCTCATCCAAAAGAGCTTCGGTGCACCAAGCATCACCAAGGACGGTGTATCTGTTGCCAGAGAGATAGAGCTTGAAGATGCACTTGAAAATATGGGAGCACAACTGGTCAAAGAGGTAGCCAGCAACACAGCTGACGAGGCAGGAGATGGTACAACTACAGCTACCGTGCTTGCTCAAGCTATATTCAAAGAGGGGCTTAGAAACATCACAGCAGGTGCCAATCCCATAGAGGTCAAAAGGGGTATGGACAAGGCAACAGCCGCTATCATTGATGAGCTCAAGAAGCTTGGCAAAGAGGTCAAAGACAAAAAAGAGATCGCCCAAGTTGCAACCATATCTGCAAACTCAGACGAGAGTATAGGAAACTTGATTGCAGAGGCGATGGAGAAGGTCGGCAAAGATGGTGTCATCACTGTAGAAGAGGCCAAAGGTATCAATGATGAGCTTGATGTTGTTGAGGGTATGCAGTTTGACAGAGGTTATCTCTCACCATACTTCATCACCAATTCACAAAAGATGACAACAGAGTTTGACAATCCATTCATACTCATCACTGACAGCAAAATCAGCTCACTCAAAGATATGATCCCACTGCTTGAGCAGACACAGCAAAGCGGCAAACCACTATTGATCATCGCTGATGATGTAGAGGGCGAAGCATTGACTACACTTGTACTCAACAGACTAAAAGGTGTACTAAATATCGCCGCAGTCAAAGCGCCCGGATTTGGGGATCGCAAAAAAGAGATGCTCAAAGATATCGCTATCCTGACAGGCGGTACGGTTATCACAGAGGAGCTTGGGTTGTCTCTTGATAAGGTTACTCTTGATCAGCTTGGACAGGCTGCAAGAGTGGTCATAGACAAGGATGATACCACCATAGTGGACGGCAAAGGTGATGCATCGGCTGTTGAAGCGAGAGTAAACGAGATCAGACAGCAGATTGAGACCACTTCAAGCGACTATGACAGAGAAAAACTCCAAGAGCGTCTTGCCAAACTAAGCGGTGGTGTAGCGGTCATCAAAGTAGGTGCTGCCACAGAGACTGAAATGAAAGAGAAGAAAGATAGAGTAGATGATGCACTCTCTGCCACCAAAGCAGCTGTAGATGAAGGCATTATCATAGGTGGTGGTGCGGCGCTTGTCAAAGCCGGCAATGCAGTTGATCTCAAGCTCGATGGTGATGAGGCAGTAGGATATGATATCATCCTTAGAGCTATCAAGGCACCTATCAAGCAGATAGCTTCCAATGCAGGATTTGATGCCGGCGTAGTAGCTGACAAAGTCGCCACTTCAAATGAGCAAAACTCTGGCTTCAACGCTGCAACAGGGGAGTATGTAGATATGATAGCCGAGGGTATTATCGATCCACTCAAGGTCACAAGAGTAGCATTGCAAAATGCCACATCGGTATCAAGCCTGCTTCTAACTACAGAGGCAACAATCTCTGATATCAAAGAGGACAAAGTAGCCGCAGCCCCAATGCCAGACATGGGAGGAATGGGCGGAATGGG
>CAZVPN010000074.1:0-1208 GCA_964628135.1 uncultured Campylobacterales bacterium | reverse complement strand
AGAGCTTTTGCTCTTAGCTTCACTTTTTCATTCATAATCTCAAATTCACTCCCCACCTCAATACTCTCCAAAGCTATCTTTTTGCCATCCAAAGTAACCTGAGCCCAAGATTGTCGTATCTGTTTGCCAGGATCCAAAGAGAGCATTCTATCCTGAAGCATTTTTAACTCTTTTGATTTGTTGGCAATTATAAAATCTATACTCTCATCAAATCTTTTAATGGCAGGCTCAATTTGTGCACCAAATCTATCCAATTTATATCTCAATGCACTATCCATATTTTTCTTGATATTTTCAAACTCATTTTGCAAATCTTTAAGTTTTTGGGGGATAGATGATCTAAGAAGCTCGGAGTAAAGCCTATTGTATTGCTGCTCCTTGATAGAGATTATGTGATGCACCTTTTTACCAAACTGATCAATCCTGTCATCTATCATATAGAGTAACTCATCTCTATCAGGAAGTATCATCTCCATTGCAGCACTTGGTGTAGGGGCTCTCAAGTCAGCAACAAAATCTGATATCATCGTATCCACTTCATGACCCACTGCACTCACCACAGGAGTAGTAGCTTCAAAAATAGCATCAGCTACCGTCTCTTCATTAAATGCCCACAGATCCTCACTGCTTCCACCACCTCTGCCTGTAATTATGATATCCACACCAAGAGTGTCTGCATACCTGATACCTGTCGATATCTCACCGGCTGCCATTGCTCCTTGCACCAACACATCTATGACAGTGATCTCTATAGCCTCCCATCGTTTGCGGGCAACTTTGAGCATATCTTGAAGTGCTGCACTATTTGCTGCTGTTACTATGGCTATCTTTTTGGGAAATTTTGGCAGAGGCTTTTTGTTTTCTGCTTTGAAGTATCCCTTTTTGTCAAGTTTGGCTTTGAGCTGTTCAAAAGCCACAGCCAGAGCACCCTTGCCATATGGCTCTATATGAGTAGCGATAAACTGATACTCTCCTCTTGGAGTATAGACACCCACAGAGCCCTCTATGACTATATGCTCTCCTTTGACAAGCTCAAACTTCATCTTGGATACCGACGAACGCCACATTACACACTTGATACTGCTTTGATCATCCTTGATAGAGAAGTATAGATGACCAGAGCTGTGATATGTCACAGAAGCCACCTCGCCCTCTACCATAATATGCATAAAGGTAGCCTCAAGAAGTGATTTGATCTTGGTATTGAG
>CAZVPN010000073.1:0-6664 GCA_964628135.1 uncultured Campylobacterales bacterium | reverse complement strand
TAAATATGCTACTTTTTGTGAAGCCAAATTAAAAAGTGCTAAGTTTTTACACAATAAATAACTATTATTCTACTAAAGCACGGCTATGCTACAATTTTACATACCAAAATTAGGAAAAGATATGATCTGCAATAGACATGCTAAGCTATCGATGGAGGAGGGATATATGATGCTCTCTATCGAATATACCAATCCCAAATCTAGAACGGAGATATGCAACGCAATAGACGAGATAGAGAGAGATATGAAAGTACACCCAGAGGTAATCCATAGACGACTCGATGATGAAAAAGGTCGATATATAATAGAGTTTAGTGATGAGTATGCTCTTGATGAGAGGATTGCGGGTGATTTTATCGATAGAGTTCTAAAGAGTCTCAATATTACAGATTGTGATTGTGGAGATGTGATAGAGGCATAAGGGATTACCCTCTCACCTCATACTCCTCTCTGCCTTGTTGGTATAGATCGTTACCGTAGGTGTCATTTATGACGGTAACTGGAAAATCCTCTACCTCTATGCGTCGCACTGCTTCTGGTCCAAGCTCCGGGTAGGCTATCACCTCTGCTGATTTGATTTTTTTGCCAAGTAGTGCTCCTGCACCTCCTGTAGCACCAAAATATATGCCATCATACTCTACACAAGCATCTTTGACCGCTTGGTTTCTTTTGCCTTTGCCTATCATTCCTTTGGAGCCGTGTTTTAGCATTGTTGGAGAGTAACTATCCATTCTATAGCTTGTCGTGGGTCCTGCACTGCCTATCGGATCACCCGGTTTTGGCGGTGTGGGTCCTACGAAATATATCACACTACCCTCTAGATCAAAAGGGAGCTCTTCACCTTTTTCAATCAGCTCAACTAGACGCTTATGTGCTGCATCTCTGGCGGTATACAAAACGCCGCTTAGATACACTGTATCACCCGCTTTTAGCTTTTTGGTATCCTCACTTGTAAGTGGTGTTGTCAAATGATATGTATTTGCCATTTTGGACTCCTTTATATTGTGATATGTGTATGTCTAGATGAGTGACACTGCACATTGATAGATACCGGCAGTGAAGCTATATGACATGGATTGGACTCTATATGCACGGCAAGTGCTGTCTGTGTGCCACCCATTCCCATTGCACCGATACCAAGTTTGTTGATCTCCTCAAGGATAGTGGCCTCCATCTCTGCTAGTTCAGGATCAGGATTGGTAGTGCCTATATCTCTAAACAGTGCATGTTTGGAGCTGATGGCTGCCTTCTCAAATGTACCGCCTATACCTATACCTACCGTGATAGGAGGACAAGGGTTTCCGCCTGCATCAGAGATCACCTCTTTGGCAAACTCTATGATACCCTCTTTGCCTGCAGCCGGTGGAAAGACCTTGGCACGGCTTACATTTTCGCTTCCGCCGCCCTTGGCTGCATACTCTATCTCTATCTTATCTCCGGCTACCAAATCAAAGTGGATAATTGCAGGCAGGTTGTATCCGATTGTATCTTTGAGGTTGGCTCTACTAAATGGCTCGCAGGTAGAGGCTCTGAGGTATGCCTCTTCATATCCAAGTGCTGTGCCTTTGTTGATAGCATCTTTAAGCAACCCTCCGGTGACTTTAACCTCATCTCCAACTTTGACAAAAAATACTGCCAAACCTGTATCTTGACAAAGCGGTCTCTTCTCGTTTTTGGCAATATCAGCATTTTCAAGCAACTGCTTGATCACATTTTTAGCTACAGGGGATTTCTCTTTTTCCATAGCCTCTTTTAGTGCATCATAGGTATCTTTGGGTAGATCCGTGCCACTGTATACTATGATATCTCTAACTGTTTTGACTATATCATCAAAGGCAATTTCTCTCATCTTTTCTCCTTGTTGTGATTTATGTATTTTACTATTTTCAATCTAAGAGCGGCTAGATATCACAAAAGTTTACCCTTTGAAAAATCCACTACTCTCAAGTATCTCTATGCTATCTTTGACAGATTTGACAGACTCATCAAATGCTTTCTTGGTAGCATCATCCATCTCAAGCTCTACGATTTTTTCAACTCCATTAGCTCCAATGATTGCCGGCACCCCTATAGATACACCGCTGTATCCATATTCGCCATCAAGTATCACTGATGATGGTATAATCTTTTGCTCATCGGCAAGTATCGCTTCTACTACTACCGATATGGCTCTTCCGGGAGCAAATGATGCAGAGGTCTTGAGATATTTGACTATCTCGGCTCCACCATCTTTGGTGAGTTTGACGATATCATCCATATCGCTTGAAGATATAATCTGGCTCAAAGGGATACCACCCACATCTGCAATCTGAGGATATGGGATCATATGCTCGCCATGCTCACCTATAACCATAGGTTTAACCTGAGATACACCATAGCCTATCTTTTGACCTATCTGATATGCCATTCTGGATGCATCCAAAGCTCCCCCCATACCTATGATTCTGCTTCTATCCCATCCTGTTACTCTATATGCCACATAAGTCATGGCATCCAAAGGATTTGAGACTGAGACTATTATTGCATTTGGTGAATAGCGTTTGATATTTTCACTCACCTCCTTGACTATGCCTGCATTTATGCCAAGCAGATCCGCTCTGGTCATATCTTTTTTACGAGGTACACCGGCAGTGATAACTACCACATCACAATCTTTTATATCCTCTGGTTTAATTACTGCTTCTACTACAGTGCCCTTAGGAGAGTATATGGTCGATTGCGCTATATCCAATGCTTTTCCGATAGCAGCCTCCGGAATAATATCGTAGAGCAAAACCGTATGGCAAGCTCCAGTCAACGCCAAGGTATATGCGGCACTTGCCCCTACAGCCCCTGCACCTATTATCGCTACCTTGCCGCCTTTCATTTTCCCCCCTCTTTTTCTTCAAAAAATTTCACTTCATTTAACTTGTCTATCATCTCCTGCACAGATTGTACAGACTTGGCAAAGCTCTCTTTTTGGTGTGGTTTGAGAGACATCTCTATGATCTTTTCCGCTCCATTGGTTCCTATCATCACAGGTACTCCACTAACGACATCTTCATAATCTCCATACTCACCATCCAAAAGCACGGCACAAGAGTGTATCTGTTTGGTATCTCTGAGAATCGACTCTACCATTATAGCTGTTGATTTTGCCGGTGCATAATAAGCCGATCCATTGCCTAAAAGATCTACAATCTGAGCTCCGCCTTTTCTAGTCTTCTCGACTATCTCTTCAATCTCTGAATATGTCAAAAGATCAGCTATTGGCACACCGGCTACTGTGGTAAATTTTGGCAACGGCACCATAGTATCACCATGTCCACCCATCACGGTAGCTCTGATCTGCCCTGCACCATACTCAAGCTTCTCATAGATAAAGTGTGCCATTCTCGCACTATCGAGGATACCGGCCATACCCATTACTCTCTCTCTAGGAAAGCCTGTCTCTTTGAGCGCCACATATGTCATAGCATCTAGTGGGTTTGAAACCACTATTACTATTGCCTCGGGGGCATATTTTTTGATTCTTCGTGCATATTTCCTAACTATCTCAGCATTTTTTAGTAACAGATCATCTCTGCTCATACCAGGTGTTCTTGGGGCACCTGCAGCTATGACCACTACTTTGGAGCCCTTCATGTCTTCAGGACCCTTTGTGGCCCTTACTACCGTATGTTGTCTGGCAGCATTGGCAGCTTGAGACATATCCAGGGCTTTTCCTTTTGCCACTCTATAGTTTCTACCCATTAACATAACATTGTGGCAAGCACCATTCATAGCCAATATAAATGCAACTGTCGAGCCAAAATTGCCAGTACCTATGACTGTTACTTTTATTCCTTCGGACATCATTTTTTCTCCTTTTCTTGCTCATATAGTTATTATTTGTGTATATTTAAGGACATCAACCTGATTTTTAGCTTGAAGATAGATATCAATGCTATATATTTTCAAACGGAAGATCAGGATATGCCAAGTTTTGGATTGAAGTGCATAAAGAGCTTTATATTTTTTGCAAGAGACTCAAAAAGAGCCTCTCAAATAACTATAGACTATCTACTATCTTATTAAATGTATCAGATGGTCTCATTGCCTTTTGGGCTTTGGCATCATCTGGATGATAATATCCGCCTATATCTGCCTCTTTGCCTTCGACTGAAAGCATCTCTTCGATAACTTTACCCTCATTCTCTTCAAGCTCTTTTGCTATTGGTGCAAACACTTTGGCTAGCTCCGCGTCATCACTGTTTGCCAAAGCCTCTGCCCAATACTTAGCTATATAGAAATGGCTTGCTTTGTTATCAGGTTGACCGACTTTTCTACCCGGTGCATTATTGTTGTCTAGATAGGCTTCGTTTGCCTTATCCATAGCATCACACATCTCTTGAACTCTCTTGTCGCCTGTTTTGTTGGCAATCATTCTCAATGACTCTGCAAGTGCCAAGAATTCGCCCAAACTATCCCATCTCAGGTGACTCTCTTTCAAGAACTGCTCAACATGCTTAGGAGCTGATCCACCCGCACCGGTCTCAAACAATCCTCCACCGGCAAGTAGAGGAACGATACTCATCATCTTGGCACTTGTTCCAAGCTCCAGAATTGGGAAAAGATCTGTCAAATAATCTCTAATGGCATTACCACTGACACTGATAGTATCTTCACCCTTTCTCACTCTCTTGAGTGTATAAGCCATAGCCTCTCTTGGTGCCATAAACTCTATTGTCAATCCGCTTGTATCATGATCTTTGAGATACTCTTTGACTATTTTGATTAAGTTTGCATCATGAGGTCTATTTTCATCAAGCCAGAAAATTGCAGGAGCTCCGGTAAGTCTAGCTCTCTCTACTGCCAATCTAACCCAATCTTTGATAGCCTCATCTTTGGCTCTCCAAGCTCTCCAAATATCACCCTTTTGAACATCAAAACTCATTACAGCTTCACCGGCAGAGTTTTTGACCTCCATCTTACCATCTTCACTTGCCTTGAATGTATATGGATGAGATCCATACTCTTCAGCTTTTTTAGCCATCAATCCCACATTGGAGACATGACCCATAGTGCTGACATCAAATTGACCATTCTTTTTGGCATCTTCGAGTATCTCATCATACAAAGTTGCAAATGTCCTATCAGGGATGACAGCCAAGGTCTCTTGCAACTCTCCGTCTTTATTCCACATTTTTCCACCCTCGCGGATCACAGGTGGCATAGAGGCATCTATGATGATGTCATTTGATGCGTGAAGGTTTGTGATGAGATTATCACTATCTACCATCGCAATATTTGGCTTACCGGCTAAGATTGCATTTTTGATAGCCTCCTCTATCTCCTCTTTTTTGTCTGATGATTCAAGTTTTTTAAACAGATCATTGATACCAAGATCAGGGTTGACGCCTAGTTTGGCAAACTCATCGGCATATTTTTTGAATACATCTTCAAAAAATGCCTCTACTGCGTGACCAAATATAATAGGATCACTAATCTTCATCATTGTAGCTTTGAGGTGAATTGACCATAGCAATCCCTTCTCCTCGGCATCTTTGATGGTTTGAGCTAAAAATTCTCTTAGAGCTTTGGCACTCATAAATGACGCAGAGATCACCTCTTTTGCCTCGACATCAAATGAAGTAAGCTCTTTACCATTCAATTCAATTGTCCATCTATCCTCTTTGTCAGTTATGACCGATTGCTCATTGGCATAGAAATCACCATCATTCATATATGCTACATAAGCTTTGCAATCTGGAGCAAACTCTTTGAGTCTGTGTGGATTTTTTTGTGCAAATTTTTTGACAGCCACCGCACTTCTTCTATCTGAGTTACCCTGTCTAAGCACTGGGTTCACTGCACTACCAAGGCAAGTTGCATACTTCGCACGAATTTCTTTTTCTTCCTCAGTTTGTGGATCCTCAGGAAAATCCGGCAAATCATACCCTTGTGATTGAAGCTCAGCTATACACTCTTTGAGCTGTCCTACTGATGCTGAAATATTTGGTAGTTTGATGATGTTTGCCTCAGGCTTTAGGACCAACTCCCCAAGCTTGGCAAGATTGTCATCCTCATAACCAAATGCGGCTAGCACTCTGCCTGCAAGTGAAATGTCACTCTGCTCTACATCCACATCTGCATATTTTAGAAAATTTTTCACTACCGGAAAGAGCGAATATGTCGCCAATGCCGGTGCCTCGTCGATCTTTGTCCATACAATTGTTGAACTCATGGTCGGCTCCTGTTTATTTAATTTATTTAATGATTTTATCTAAATGCAATAAGATTATCCGTTAAAGCTATTGAAATGATAATAACACTTTATAAAGTGTTTCTAAAATACACATAACAAATAGTATATTTCAAGTGCTTTTGTTTTGTGTTAGATTTGTGCCAAAGGTTGGTATGGAATGAAGGAGCTTACTGAAACTGGCAAAACCCAGCTAAGCGTAGATTGGGTGCAGGTTTGTTCAAAGGGCGTGAGTGTAGCGATGGAGCTATGTTGCAGTCAAGAATTTAAGGATTTGCTTTTATTTTGTGTTAGATTTGTGCCAAAGGTTGGTATGAAATGAAAGAGCTTACTGAAGTAAGTGACTGAATGGAGTGCCAATCTTTGGTGCAAAGATGACACGAAATAGAAGCAAAGACTAAATTCTTGCTTCTTCGCGACGCTGCAACTGCTCCCACTTCT
>CAZVPN010000072.1:1851-6716 GCA_964628135.1 uncultured Campylobacterales bacterium | reverse complement strand
AATAGTCGTTAGTCGGGATAGTCGTTAGTCTGAAAAAGTTGTCAGGTTGGTTATTGGTTATTGGTTGGTTATCACTTTTCATTCTTCATCATTCATTATTCATTATTAATCATTCACCATTCATCCTTCACTATCAACAAATAGAGCTTTCAAGTAAATTTTAGATAAAATCTCTCTATGATTATTTATGGAAAGCAGGTTTGCCTATATGCGTTGTCAAAGCACGAAGAGCTTATCGAGAAGGTTTATATAGCCAAAAAGGGGATATTGCCTCAGTCTCTTTATGATAAGTATAGATCCAAAATTAAATTTTTGGAGAATAAATGGGCACAGAGTATGAGCAAAGGTGGCAATCATCAAGGCATCTTGCTTGAGATAGCGGAGCCAAAATCTACAAGCAAAGATGAGATCAAAAATGGAGATTTTGTTTTGGTTCTTGATGGCTTGACAGATGCGGGAAATATTGGAGCAATCGTTAGAAGTGCATATGCTCTCGGTGTGGACAGTATAGTCGCTACCGGCGTCAAGCAGCTAAATAGTGCCGCCATTGTTCGCACAAGCTCAGGGGCGATGCTTGATATGCCTTTTTTGGTATTGCCAAATGCTTTGGATCTGATCAATGAGCTTGGGCAGATAGGTTTTGTAATATATGGTGCTGCAATGCACGGTGATAGAATTGAGGATATAGAGTTTGCCAAAAGGAGGGTTCTGGTGATGGGTAGTGAGGGCTTTGGATTGTCAAAAAAGATTAACTCAAAAATTCAGCAGCATATTTCAATTGAGATGAAGAGGAATTTTGATTCACTCAATGTCAGCGTCGCTGCAGGTATCTTAATACACAGGATGGGCTATGCAGTTAAATGAGATAGTTGAAGAGAACAGTATCGCTACAATCAGCAAGAGAACCCGTATATCTATTGCAAATATAGAAAAATTGCTGAATAGGGATTTTTCAGGTATGAATCGAGTTAAGGCATTAGGTTTTATATCTATACTTGAAAGAGAGTTTGACACAAGTCTGGATTCGCTCAGAAAAGATGGAGAGACATATTTTTCTGGTAAAAATGACGAGACTCTTGATCTGCATAGTGTAGTCAGCGTAGCAGATCCAAATGATATCAAAAGGTTTTCATTCAAAAAAATCTTTGCAATTGTTTTATTGATCGCAATAGGCGCAGGTGCATGGTATTTTTTGTCATTAAATTTCAATCAGCAGACCAATGCCCAAAACACAACAACATCAGCAAGTGAGGATAATGAGACATACGCTGTAGAAAAAAACAATACCGATAAAAATGCGATTAGCACCCATCCAAAAGAGACAAAGCCCATACCCGTCTTTACCAAAAAAGAGTCACAGCCGAATAGTGACAAGAATAGCAGCAATGCCTCAATGACAAAAGAGACAAATCAGGCAGACAGTGAAGAGAAAATTATAAGTGATATCAAAAAGGCGCAAGCGCAATTATCCAAAGAAAATAATGGTAGTGAAATCAATTATGATAATATACCGGCAGTTGAACCAATAAATAGCGCTACACAAACAACGCTACAGAAGCAACAAACAAAAGAAATATATTCGAAAAAAAACAAAAAAAAACTGAGTGAAAAACTTTCCAAAGTAATACTAAATAGCACAAAAAAACTATGGATAGGGTATACTAATCTTGATACTATGCAAAGAAATACTAAAATAGTTGACGGCGAGATAAGTTTTGCTCCAAACAAAAAAGGATGGATAGTGGTGACAGGTCATAGCGGCTTTAATTTTGATGTAGATGGCAAAATAGTAGCTTCAGGCAAAAAAGGTAAAGCATACTTTTTGATTAAGCAGGGTAGCGTAAAACCAATCTCCCAAGAGGAGTTCCAGAAGCTCAACAAAAGCACAGTTTGGTAAAGAGGACAGGATAAATAATGTTTGATGAAATACAGTTTGAAAAGATAAATAGACTGCCAAAATATATATTTGCAGAGATCAATGAGATAAAAATGGCTGCCAGAAGAGCAGGTGAGGATATCATAGACTTCTCTATGGGTAATCCTGATGCAAGAACTCCTCAGCCGATTATTGATAAGTTGTGTGAGACAGTGCAAAGAGACAAAACACACGGCTATAGTGCCAGCAAGGGTATATATAAGCTGCGACTGGCGATGGCAAATTGGTATAAACGCAAATATGGCGTAGAGTTGGATGCAGATAGTGAAGTGGTAGCTACTATGGGAAGCAAAGAGGGCTATGTGCATTTGGTGCAGGCTATTGCAAATCCAGGTGATGTAGCGATAGTGCCAGATCCTACATACCCTATCCACTCTCAGGCATTTATACTTGCAGGTGCCAATGTGGAGAAGATGAAGCTTCCGTATGATGAAGAGACTTTTGAGGTGGATGAGGATAAATTTTTGGCTGATCTTGAGAGTCAGCTTGACAACTCTATTCCCAAAGCGAAATTTGTCGTTCTAAATTTTCCACACAACCCAACAACGGCAACTGTCACACCTGAGTTTTACAAAAGAGTTGTAGCACTTGCCAAAGAGAAGAGATTTTATATTATCTCCGATATAGCCTATGCTGATATCACCTTTGATGGATATAGCACACCATCTATATTGGAGGTAGAGGGCGCCAAAGATGTGGCAGTAGAGTCTTTTACTATGTCAAAGTCATACAATATGGCGGGTTGGAGAGTCGGCTTTGTAGTGGGTAATAAAAAGCTCATAGGTGCACTAACGAGTATCAAATCTTGGCTAGACTATGGTATGTTTACTCCTATTCAAGTAGCAGCTACGGTGGCATTGGATGAACACGATTATGTGCCTCAAGAGCAGGTGATTCCTCGATACAAAAAACGCCGCGATGTGACACTTGAATCATTTGCCAATGCAGGTTGGCATATGGGTAAGCCAAAAGCGAGTATGTTTATATGGGGCAAGATACCAGATATTTGTGCAGATATGGGTAGTTTGGAGTTTTCCAAGCGACTTCTCAGAGAGGCAGGTGTGGCAGTGAGCCCAGGTATAGGGTTTGGTAAATATGGCGATCAGTATGTGAGAATTGCGTTGATAGAGAATGAGAAGCGTATTCGTCAAGCGGCAAGAAATATCAAAAAATTCCTAAAAACAGTCGAAGAAGAGAAGAGTAAGCAATGATAAAGATAGGGATACTTGGAGTAGGCACAGTTGGTGCGAGTGTAGCCAATATTTTGCAAGAGAATGGCGATATCATAGAGGCAAGAGCGGGCAAAAGGATCGTTGTCAAAAAGGGTGTAGTAAAAGATCTATCCAAGGATCGAGGTGTCAATATAGAGCTTAGTGATGATGCAATGTCTATTATCGATGACCCTGAGATTGATATAGTAGTGGAGCTGATGGGTGGTGTAGAGGAGCCCTACAACTTAGTCAAAAAAGCACTCAAAAACGGCAAAGCCGTAGTCACTGCCAACAAAGCTCTGCTTGCATATCATCGCTATGAACTTCAAACAATTGCCGGTGATCTGCCTTTGATGTATGAGGCTAGCACTGCCGGAGGTATTCCTGTCATTGGAGCACTGCGTAATGGCTTGGCGGCCAATCATATCCTCTCTATCCAAGGTATTATGAACGGCACTACCAACTATATGCTTACCAAAATGATCCAAGATGGTGCACAGTATGATGAAATACTGCGTGAAGCACAAGAGCTTGGATATGCTGAGGCTGATCCTACCTTTGATGTGGGTGGCTTTGATGCTGCACACAAGTTGCTAATTTTGGCGTCTATCGCCTATGGTATCGATGCTAAGCCTGAGGATATTTTGATAGAGGGTATTGAGCATATCACCCAAACAGATGTGGAGTTTGCCAAAGAGTTTGGTTATGAGATCAAGCTACTTGGCATAGCCAAAAAAGCCAAGAGCGGCATAGAGCTTAGGGTGCATCCTACCTTGATACCGCAAAGTTCGATGATTGCCAAAGTAGATGGTGTGATGAATGCCGTATCTGTTGTAGGCGATCGTGTAGGCGAGACTATGTATTATGGTGCAGGAGCCGGCGGCGATGCCACTGCCAGTGCAGTTATAGCCGATATAGTAGATATAGTCAGAGGCAATCAAGGTCCAATGCTAGGCTACAAAAAAGGACTCGAGTCTGGATTGAAGCTGCTACCCAAAGATGAGATAGAGACACAATATTATCTCAGAATGGAGGTTGCCGATGAGAGTGGCGTGTTAGCAGAGGTCGCTAGTGCTTTGGAGGAGTTTGGCATATCCATAGAGTCAATGCTTCAAAAGCCAAGCCATACCAACAATAGTGCCAAACTACTATTTACAACACACCAAACAAAAGAGAATAAAATGCAAAAAGCCATAAATGCTCTCAAAAAATTGAAAGTAGTGCATAGTGATATTGCTATGATGAGGATAGAAAAGTAGTTATTTTAAATAATGCAGGAGAACAAAAATGGCAAAAGATCACTATTTTGATATCAGTGCCAAGTTGGATATGATGGAGATGAAAAATGCACTTGAGCAGGTCAAAAAAGAGGTAGCTACCCGTTATGACTTTAAGGGTGTGATGACTGAAATTACTCTCAATGAGAAGGGTAAAGTGTTGAGTTTGTCTAGCTCCAGTGATAGCAAAATAGATGCACTCAAAGATATCGTAATCTCCAAAATGATCAAACGCAGTCTCTCACCAAAATCACTCGATGAAGTCAAAACAGAGGGTATCAGTGGAGGCAATATCAAAGTAATCTATCGCATCATAGATACTATAGATAAAGATGAAGCCAAAAAGATAGTCAAGGCTATCAAAGATGCCAAACTCAAAGTGACTCCGGCAATACAAGGCGATGAGATTAGAGTCAGTGGCAAAAAGATTGATGATTTGCA
>CAZVPN010000072.1:0-1751 GCA_964628135.1 uncultured Campylobacterales bacterium | reverse complement strand
TAGATACCGCTACATCTATTGCTGCAAAAAAGCTATCTCAGATCAAAGAGAAGTATGGCAGTGATAGTTTTTGTGCTGTTGGGGGCGCAAGAACCTCGTGTGAGAGTGCTTATGCTTTTCAGAAGTTTACCAGAGAGACTATGGGTTCTCCTCATGTGGACAATTGTGCCAGAGTGTGCCACTCCCCGAGTCTTTCAGGTATGCGTGCTACGATAGGCGAGGGTGCAGCGACCAATCCATACAACGATATCTATGAGAGTGAATTTATCCTTGTGATCGGTTCCAACACTATGGAGGCGCATCCAATCATCGCTAATCGTATAGTGTCCCAAGCCAAAAAACACAACAATCTTGCGGTGATAGATGTGCGCCAAACCAAGCTCTCAAGACTTGCCAAACATAATTGTATTATTCCATTTGAGTCTAATTTGCTGATACTCAATATGATGGCATATGTGATCATCGACGAGGAGCTCTATGATGAGAGTTTTGTGGCAAACAGAACAAGCGGATTTGAGGAGTTTAAAAGCAAAATACTAAATGACCCATACGCAAATCCTGCATTTTTCAAAGATATAGAGGGTTATGAATATCTGTCTAAAATGATACCAAATATTGCCAGAGAGTATGCGCTCAAACGCTCCATGATATTTTGGGGGCTTGGCATCACTGAGCATATAGATGGTTCTTATGCTGTAATGGCAATTACACACTTGGCATTGATGACAGGCAATATTGGAAAAACGGGAGCAGGGCTTATGCCCCTAAGAGGTCAAAACAATGTCCAAGGGGCGTGTGATATGGGGTGTCTGCCATACTATCTGCCCGATTATAAAACCCCGGCAAAAATAGGGATGATGACTCCGCAGATGATCGACGCAATGATCGAGGGCAGAATAAAAGCACTACTCAATATGGGCGAGGATATCACACATATTCACCCCAATCTCAATAAAATAGACAAAGCAATATCGAATTTGGAATTGATTATAACCCAGGAGCTATTTATGACAGATATTGCCAGCAGAGCCGATATCGTCTTTGGTGTTAAGTCTGCATATGAAAAGACCGGTGTTTATGTCAATGCTATGAGGAGATTACACCTCTCGCAGCCGCTTGTAGAATCGGACCTGCCGGATGATTGGGAGGTACTTACTCTTATTGCCCAAAAGCTTGGCGATGGAGAGAATTTTGACTTTGGTACTTCAGAGGATGTTTGGAATGAGGCACGATCCAGAGCTTCCAAGCGTTTCAGTGGAGCAGAGTATTATAGGCTCAAGCGCCACAATAAGCGCGGCATGCAGTGGCCAATACATGATGATGATACTCCTATACTTCATCTGTTGGATTTTCGTACAAGTGACGGTTTGGGCAGGTATCAATATCATCGGTATCAACTCAGAGGAATGGTCCAAGATATATTGCAAAAAAGATTTTATAATGACTCTTCTCAAGGTTACTACCTGACAACGGGCAGAACATTGGCACACTACAACAATGCTGCACAGACCAAACGAAGTAGCAAGCTTCATACAAAGTATGATGAGGACATTATATTGGCTCCGATAGAAGATGATGGCAAGTTCGGCGATAAAGTGATACTCAGAAGTGAGTATGGCGAGAGTGAGGCACTAAGCATCAGATATAGTGACAAGATCCGTCAAAAAACTCTATTTTGCACCTTCCACCACGCCAAAAGCCGTATCAATGCACTCTTTGGAGATGAAGCCGATGAGCTGATTATGACGGCA
>CAZVPN010000071.1:0-6781 GCA_964628135.1 uncultured Campylobacterales bacterium | reverse complement strand
TACCTGCTGTGCCTTGGCATAATTATAGCGAAAGTTTGGAAATATAACCACTTAAGGAGCAATTAAACTACATTCGTATATATTTGTTACTCAAAATCTCTCGGGGTGCCCTGATGGGCTGAGAAGATTGTCTCAATCTACCCGTTGAACTTGAACCGGATTATACCGGCGTAAGGAAGAGAACTACATATTGCCTCTATGGATATTTTCTATCCAAACAAATGCAATCATTCTCTTTCCTTATTGAAAACAACAGATAAGGAAAAATATGACTATCAACAACAAACACTTTAGTGCTTCAAACTCAATCATCACCACCGATGCAATAAGCGGCTCACAAAAGATATATATCCACGGCAAGCAGCACCCATATATCAAAGTGCCTATGCGTCAAATCAATCTAACTAACGGCGAAGAGCTCGTGGTGTATGATACTTCAGGGGTATATACCGATGCGGATGTAGAAATAGATGTGACCAAAGGCATAGAGCCTGTCAGAAAAGATTGGATCTTGGATAGAGGCGATGTAGAGGAGTATGATGGTAGAGTCGTCCAACCCGCTGATGATGGATACAATAGCGATGAGCAACTCAAATATGCAACCGCGGGCTCCAAATCTCTGTATCGCAAACCCCTAAGAGCCAAAAGGGGCAAAAATGTAACTCAGCTACACTATGCCAGACAGGGTATCATCACTCCTGAGATGGAGTATGTAGCAATCAGAGAAAATCAGATGTTGGAGTGGACCAAGGAGTATCTCTGCAGTCAACAAAGAAATGACCGACTCAAGGGCAATAGCTTTGGAGCAAATCTACCCGAAAAGATTACACCCGAATTTGTGCGTAATGAGATAGCCCAAGGTAGAGCCGTAATGCCTCTAAATATCAACCATCCTGAGGCTGAGCCTATGATCATTGGGAGGAACTTTTTGGTCAAGGTCAATTCAAATATCGGCAACTCAGCCACCACCTCAAGCATAGAAGAGGAGGTCGAAAAGATGGTGTGGGCTACTAGGTGGGGCTCTGATACCGTGATGGATCTAAGCACCGGCAAAAACATACACACCACTAGAGATTGGATACTTCGCAACTCTCCTGTGCCGATTGGAACGGTGCCTATATATCAAGCACTCGAAAAGGTCAACGGTGTGGCTGAAGATTTGACTTGGGAGGTGTTTAGAGATACACTTATAGAGCAAGCTGAGCAGGGTGTGGACTACTTCACGATCCATGCAGGGTTGCTACTTCATCATGTGCCTATGACCACTGATAGAGTCACGGGTATCGTCTCTAGGGGTGGATCTATCATGGCAAAATGGATGATTAGCCATCACAAAGAGAATTTTCTCAATACCCACTTTGAAGAGATTTGTGAGATTATGAAAGCTTATGATGTGACCTTTTCGTTGGGTGATGGATTGAGACCCGGATCTGTAGCCGATGCCAATGATGAGGCTCAATTTGCAGAGCTCAAAGAGCTTGGCAGACTCACTCAGATAGCTTGGAAGCATGATATCCAAACTATCATAGAGGGACCTGGACATGTGCCGATGCATATGATCAAAGAGAATATGGACAAGCAGCTTGAGTATTGCCACGAAGCACCATTTTATACGCTAGGACCACTTACTACCGATATAGCTCCTGGGTATGATCATATCACCTCAGGCATCGGTGCGGCTATGATTGGGTGGTATGGAACGGCGATGCTATGTTATGTCACCCCCAAAGAGCACCTTGGATTGCCTGATAAGAATGATGTCAAAGAGGGGCTAATTACCTACAAACTAGCAGCCCACGCGGCAGATATCGCCAAAGGTCACCCCGGTGCAATTGCTAGAGATCACGCAATGAGCAGGGCTAGATTTGAATTTAGATGGGAGGATCAATTCAACATTTCACTAGATCCTGATCGTGCTAGAGAGTATCACGATGAGACGATGCCCGCCACATCAGCCAAACAAGCACACTTTTGCTCAATGTGCGGTCCTAAGTTTTGCTCTATGAAGATATCTCAAGATGTCAGAGATTATAGCGATGAACAGATAGCACAAGGGATGGATGAGATGAGCCAAAAATTCAAAGAAACAGGCTCAGAGATATATCTAGATACAGACAAGGATAGATGATGAAAGTAGCAATTGTCGGTGCCGGACTTGTCGGCAGAGTGCTAGCTATCAACCTCATCCAAAAGGGTGGATATGAGATCACATTTTTTGAAAAGGGCGACAAAGAGTCAGTCTCGGCTGCAGGCTTTACCGCTGCTGGTATGCTAGCTCCTTATGCAGAGCTTGAGAGTGCCGAGTCAGAGATATTTGAGCTAGGGCATAGATCTATCAAATTGTGGCCAAATATACTCAAAGAGATAGGATTGTTTGACGGATACCAACAAAAAGGCACTATCATCACGGCACACCCCCAAGATATGAGCGAAATGAAGCACTTTATAGATACCATCAAACACAAAGTAGATACTGCTGATACTATCAAGACGATAGACAATGATGCTATCAAGGAGCTTGAACCGGATCTAGCCAGACACTCATTTGGCTACTATATACCATCTGAGGGGGTAGTAGATGCTCAGAGATTTATGGCTTTTAGTGTCAACTATTTCGATAGACAACCAAATGTTGACTTCAGAGAGTGGACCAAGGTAGATCATCTATCACCATACACAGTGCACATAGGGGATAAAACTGAGCAGTTTGATTGGGTATTTGATACTAGAGGCTTGGGAGCTAAGGAGCATTTTGATGATCTCAGGGGTGTCAGAGGCGAAGTGATTTGGGTAGAGGCAAACGATATAGATATCACGCGTCCTACTAGATTGATGCACCCTAGATACAAGATCTATATCGTCCCTAGAGGCAATGGGTGTGAAGGGATTGATTTGGATTATTGCAAAGATTGCAAGCTATCACAAACTACCGGATACAAAAGATATATCATAGGAGCTACAGAGATAGAGAGCGAAGATCTATCGGATATATCGGTGCGATCTACTATGGAGCTGCTCTCGGCACTATACACCGTCAATCCCGCTTTTGGGGAGGCAAGAATAGTCCACACGGAGACAAATGCACGCCCCGCATTTGCAGACAATCTCCCAAGAATCGAGAAACAAGCCGGACTCACACGGATAAATGGCTTATATCGACACGGATATCTATTGTCTCCTGCCATTGTGGAGAGGGCACTAAATTTTCAAGATTAGGAGTGGCTTTGATAACTATAACTATAAACTCATCAGAGAAAAAAATCGACAAGGAGATAAGCCTAAGCGATCTACTCAAAGAGCTTGGCTACGACAAAGAGTGGATGGGAGTAGCAATCAACGGCGACTTCATCCCAAAAAGCAAACACCCTCAAACTATCATCAAAGATCAAGATGAGATAGAGGTTCTAAGTCCGGTATCAGGAGGATAAGATTGGAGAATAGTATGAAAAATATGCAAAATCTAAAAATAGGCGACAAAGAGCTAAAGAGCAGACTGTTTATAGGTAGTGCCCTGTATCCATCTCCGGCGATTATGATGGATGCCATAAAGGCTTCGGGTGCAGAGGTAGTGACTGTATCTTTGAGAAGACAAGGCGTCAACAAAGATGCCGGAGAGAGCTTTTGGAATCTTATCAAATCGCTTGATGTCAATATTTTGCCAAATACGGCAGGATGCCACAGTGCCAAAGAGGCTATTACGATCGCACAAATGTCAAGAGAGATATTTGGCACCAATTGGATCAAGCTTGAGGTGATCGGAGATCAATACAACCTCCAGCCAGATCCTTATGAGACACTTGAAGCTGCCAAAGTCTTGATCAAAGATGGCTTTGAGGTGTTTCCATACACAACAGATGATTTGGTAGTAGCCAAGAGACTTGTGGATGCAGGATGCCGGATACTGATGCCGTGGGGCTCGCCCATAGGATCAGGCAAAGGATTAGCCAATCCGGACAACCTCAAGGCGATCAGAGAGGCATTTGACGATGTAGTGCTTGTGGTAGATGCTGGTATAGGCAAGCCATCGCACGCTATTGAGGCGATGGAGCTAGGGTATGATGCAGTTTTGATCAACTCAGCAGTTGCACTATCTCAAGAGCCAATAAAAATGGCACAAGCATTTGCAAAAGCCATAGAGGGCGGCAGAATCGGATATGAGGCGGGCTTTATGCAACAAAGAGAGCTAGCCTCTCCATCCACGCCGACAGTGGGCACGCCATTTTGGCATCAAGTTTCATAGGATACAAAATGAGATTTCCAAAATGCGACGAAACTCCACTTGGCATCTATCCTATTGTAGATCGTGCAAACAAGCTAAAACCTCTATATGAGTGCGGTATCACCACCACACAACTACGCATCAAAGATCTCAAAGGAAAAGAGCTGGAAGATGAGATAATAGAAGCTATCAAGCTATCTAGAGAGTATAATGCAAGATTTTTTCTCAATGACTATTGGGCTCTTGCCATCAAGCACAAAGCCTACGGTGTGCACCTAGGGCAGGAGGATATACAAGAAGCGGATATCAATGCCATATATAGTGCCGGTCTCAGACTAGGTATCAGCACCCACAATCCAAGTGAGATAGATATAGCTATGAAGTTTGAGCCAAGCTATCTAGCGATCGGTCCTGTCTATCCGCCTATCTCCAAAAAGCTTACATATCCGCCAATTGGTATAGATGGCTTGATTGATTACTCAAAACTATCAAACTACCCAATAGTTGCAATCGGAGGCATAACCCAAGAGAATATATCCAAAGTAGCATCAGCCAATGCCGCAAGCGGTATAGCAATGATATCGGCTGTTTTGGATGCAAACGGCAATATATCCAAATCCAAAACAAAACAACTAATAGAGGCGGTCAAACCATATGGACTCTAAACACACCCCCACTATACTCACTATCGCGGGCTCTGATCCATCCGGCGGTGCAGGCATCCAAGTAGATATCAAGACTATCCACGCACTTGGTGGATACGCTTTGAGTGCTATCACATCGCTGACGGCACAAAACTCCACAGGCGTCATCGACTCATATATGGTGCCTGAGAAGATATTTGCCCTTCAGCTAGAGGCTCTGCTTGATGATGTGCAAATAGATGCCATCAAAATAGGAATGTTGGGAAGTGCTCAGACAATAGAAGCCTTAGCCAAAATAGTGTCAAAATACAACTGCAAAAATATAGTCATAGATCCCATAATCAAAAGCAGCAGCGGCAAAACTCTCATCACCGATGAGGCAATATCAGCTATGAAGCAAACACTATTTCCTCTCGCCAAAATCATCACCCCAAACATTCCTGAGTTTGAAAGGATTTTTGATATTGATACAAATGGGATCGATATAAATGACTTAGACAGCAAAAAGCTACTCAAAAAGATCAAAGCAGAGTATATATTGCTAAAGGGTGGACATAGCAGTGACAGTGCCCACTCCACAGATCATCTAATCTCCAAAGACAACATTCAAAGCTTCTCATCACCCCGCATCCAAACAGATCACACTCACGGCACCGGATGCATACTATCATCCGCCATCGCCACCAACCTAGCCAAAGGCTTTTGTATTGAAGAGAGCATCAGGCTTAGCAAACAATTTTTATATAAACAGATGCAAAAAGGATATCCCCACCTCAACTACCTAAAATCGGAGCCAAAAAGAGCTCTAAATATACTTTAGGATAGCTTCTTTGTCCTATCATAACAAGCTTTTACGGCATCGATAAAGCTGGCTCTTACTCCGCCTTTTTCTAGAGCTTCTATGCCTGCTATTGTGGTGCCTCCTGGAGAGGTGACTTTGTCTTTGATGATGGCTGGGTGTTCATCTGACAGGAGTGCTCCCATACCATCCATAAGCCCTGCTACTATCTCATAGCTTTTGTCTCTTGGCAAGCCCATATTGACCGCACCATCACTCAATGCCTCTGCTACCATTGCTATCCAAGCAGGTGCAGAGCCTCCTATGGCAGTGGCTATATCGAGCTGCTCCTCGCTATCTAGCCAGATAGCCTTGCCTATACTACTCATCAGATCCAGGGCTTGATCTTTGAAGCTCTCATCACCTGTTACTGAAGTGATTGCTCTTTGCTTGAGTGCTGCCATATTTGGCATTGCTCTGATATATGCTTTGGCAGATATTTTTTCTCTGATACTAGCTAACGGCGTGCCTGCAAGTATAGATATGATAGCCTCTGCCTCCCCATTTGTCTCGAGAGTTTTGAGCGATTGAGGCTTGATAGCCAACACTACCACATATCCATCAAGTGATGGTATCTGACTAAGTATTTGGATAGATGGATAGAGGCTCTCAAGCTCCTTGGCACGAGGCTCATAAGCCTCCACTACGGTCACATCTCTATCTTTCCAACCTGAGAGCATAGCCCCACCCATATTGCCGGCACCAATAAGTAAAATTTTCATAAACAGATCCTAAAAATTGTTTTCTTAAGAGTATTATACTGAAAAATATATCAATGGCTAAGAAAGTTAGGAGGCAATATTATAATCTACATAGATACTCTTCTAAATTATTATACCAAAATGGAGGTTGTATACAATATCGCATTTGTATGAATTGCAAAGTTGAAATCTTGCAATAAAAAATATAAAAGCTCATATAAGAAGTAATGATTTTTAGATATTTACGATAGATTTGTGGGGTGGTGTGTTGCATAAGGGAATAATATTCCCCTTGAAGATGGCGTGAAGCAGCAAAAAGCTTACTTCATCGCCTCCAATGCATATTTTTTGCCAAGCTCATATGCTTTTTTGTTGACAT
>CAZVPN010000070.1:0-6828 GCA_964628135.1 uncultured Campylobacterales bacterium | reverse complement strand
ATTTAGTGAAGCTCTTTCCAGTGGGACTGCTTCCACAAATACGCCAAAATAGCAAATATAAAGAAGAACCCAAGAACCCATGGTCCTACTGCTGCTCTTTTTGGTTTACTTGAGTCGCCTACCTCTTCTAGATATTTGGCAACTTTTTCATAGCTCTCTTTTGTTAGACCAACTCTTGGCATTGCAGTGCCTGGGAGTTGCGTTTGAGGATCCTCTACAAAAGTCTCTAGGAACTCTTCACTTCGAGCTCTGATTATCATAGATAGATCAGGTGGGAGTTTGCCCATGTAGTTTGCTAGTTTGCCTTGATACTCGGCAACTTTTTGCATAAACTTCATATGGTCTATATCTTGACCTGTTTTGATGTTTGTTTTTGTTTTTGGAATTGTTCCAATTTGTGTCCATTTTGCATATCTCATAGCATGACATCTACCGCATGCATTTTCAAATGCCTCTTTTGGTGTGATCTCTTTTGGTGCTATTGATTTGAGGTATGCTGCTATATCTGCACCATCTTGGGCACTACCTGCACTTGGTGGCATAGCAAAGTGCTTGGACTTTGTGATGTGGGCAGGATTTTGAACAAATGCTGCCAAGAATTTCGCATCATAGAGTGCACCTGCATTGCTCAAATCAGGAGGATTGACACCATATGCACCTGCTGATGATAGTGCATCCATAGGAGCTTTCATCCCTTGTGATTTGATAGAGTGACACCCCACACATGCTGCTATTAGGTTTTTGCCGTTTGCTGCGTTACCTTTGACTCCTGCATCTTTGATATCAGGATAAGTGAAACCATGACCCTCTACATGCTTGTGCATTTGAGAGTGAGCAAATGGCTCAACACCCCAATAGGTGACAAGAGTAAAGGCTACTACTACTGCTAATATTTTTAATTCTTTCATCCTCTACTCCTTATAGCTTTTTTTCTGTTTTTGTGATTATTGGGAGCAATACCCACAATCCCAAGAATATTACGGCTGCCCAGAACCCCACTGTGCCCCAAGGTTGCACTGGAGGGAGTTTGCCCATTACTGTCAAGACAACCATATCAATCAATAGTGCCCAGAACCAATATTTAAAGAGTCCTCTTCTATTGGCAGGTGCTACATTTGGACTTCTGTCCAAGAATGGAAGCAAGAAGAATATACCCTGTGCAAAACCAAATGTCAACAAACCTATATTGGTAGAGAATGGTCTAAGAATCTCATAACTCCACAAGAAATACCACTCCGGATAGATATGGGTAGGAGTCTTGAGTCCATCTGCTGGATCAAAGTTGACCGGATCCATTGCAAATTCAAAGTGATAAAACACTAGATAGAAAAAGATTATAAAGTAAATGCTCATCACAAATACATCTTTGCTCAAGAAAACTGGATTGAAAGGAATCACTTTTGACTCTGCTTTTCTACCAGATTTCCATAGTGCTGCTGCCTCCTCGAAATCTACCTCTTCGCCATCTTGATTATTGACATGTGGCAGTCTCAATGTTCCAAAGTGCAATACTATAAGTGCAATGATAATAAGTGGCATCAAAAGAACATGAAGCATAAAGAATCTATTGAGGAATGCTTGCCCTGGGACATAATCACCACGAATCCACTCAACCAAACCATTTAGATGAAGTCCTCCAAGGCTAAAGATATTGGTAATAACCATACCTGCCCAATAACTCATCTGTCCCCAAGGGAGCATATAGCCAGAGAAAGCCTCAGCCGAGAAGCTCACATACAAAAGCATGCCTGAAAGCCAAATAAGCTCTCTTCCTCTTTTGTAAGAGCCATAATATATACCTGTAAACATATGGATATATATGATAAGGAAAACTACCGATGCACCTACACCGTGTACATGTCTCCACAACCAACCATACCCAACTTCACTCATGATAGTGTAGTTGACACTGTCAAATGCAGTTTGTGTGTTTGGCTGATAATACATAAGTAGAAATATACCGCTGATAAGAAGTATAGCAAAAGTAGCTGCCAGTATCATACCCATTGCCCATAAGAAATTGATATTCTTTGGGATCCAATACTCTGTAGAGAGAACTTTTTTGAGAGTGTCAACTCCAAGTCTCTCATTCATCCATTTATTGCTAAATGGTCTTGCATTAAAATCAAAATGTGCCATTTCTCTCCTCCTTATACCGGCATAGTGACGCCGTCAGCCAGCATCTTTTTATACTCAGGTCCCTCTTCACCAAGCACAAGCTTGTCACCATCTATTTTAAATGGAGGTATATCTAATCCTCTTGGCGGTGGAGCTTTTGTTACATCGGCAGTATTTTCATACATACCGCCATGACAGGCACACAAGAAATCTTGAGTTTCAGGTCTATATCCAGGTATACAACCCAAATGCGTGCATAAACCAACACAAACAACAAAGTAATCATTGCCTATCTTGATAAGCCTATCGATGTCTTTGTGACCGCTAGCTGTAGAGTCGGTTCTTTTTTTTGCCTTCTCTACCATCTCTTTTGATTGCTTAAGCACAAATATAGGTTTACCCCTCCACTGCTCTACTACTAGTTCGTTCTCTTTGTAGTCTTTCATATTGAGAGTTGTAAAGCCAGCTGCTTTGACACTCGGGAGTGGCTCCCAACTCTTTTTTGCCGCATAAAGTGCACCAATAGCACCCAATCCGGAAAAAGCCGCAAGTCCAGCACCTGTTATAAACTGTCGTCTATCACTCATAGCTATCCTTTTTTGAAATTTTGGAATGGATTATTATAGAGCAATCTATTTTAAAATGTATTGATTTACATTAGCAATCAATACATTTCATCATATTTTGCTATTTTTTGTGAATTTTTGTTACGCTAGTGTTTCTTTTGAGCCATTTTGATATAGACATGAATGATCTCAATAGCTGCCGGTGTGACTCCCGATATTTCGGATGCTCCAAAGAGCGTAGTGGGTCTTGATTTTTCAAGCTTTTCTACTATCTCATTGCTCAAACCCGATACCTTTTTGTAGTCAAAATCATCCGGTA
Source organism: uncultured Campylobacterales bacterium (assembly GCA_964628135.1). Taxonomy (GTDB): domain Bacteria; phylum Campylobacterota; class Campylobacteria; order Campylobacterales; family Sulfurovaceae; genus JAAXPZ01. Next base: position 3,825 of record CAZVPN010000070.1, on the reverse strand, counting down.
TTTTAATCTTGAGCATATCTCTCATCTGCTCAATTTGCTGTGCCTGTTTTTGGATATATCTGTTGTATTTGGACTCTATCAGGATCTGCTCCATCACCTCATCGCTATATTTGTCAAATTGGGGCAATAGAGTCACAAGCTTGGCTCTATCAAAATCACCCCTGCCTATCACATCTATCCAACAAGTCTTGTCATTGATCTTGGCTGCACCTACCGAGTCTAACTTCTCAAGAAACTCTTTGGTAGGAGTGACATAATTATTTTTTAGATACTGCAATGCTTCATCTATCTGGGCTCTTTTTTGCTCTACCTTTTGATACCACTTCTCATCCAAAAGACCAAGCTCATAGCCATAGTGAGAGAGGCGTAGATCTGCATTATCCTCTCTAAGCAAAAGTCTATACTCGGCACGAGAGGTAAACATACGATATGGCTCTTTGGTGCCTTTGGTGACTAGATCATCTATGAGCACTCCGATGTATGCCTCATCTCTGCCCAAAACAAACGGCTCTTTGCCTTGCACGCTTAGTGCGGCATTGATGCCTGCTATAATGCCCTGAGCAGCTGCTTCTTCATAACCTGTCGTGCCATTTACCTGACCTGCCATATAAAGACCATCTATCTTTTTGACCTCAAGAGTATGTTTGAGCTCTGTTGGCTGAATATAGTCATACTCTATCGCATAACCATATCTGACAATCTTGGCATTTTCAAAGCCTTTGACTGATCGCACCATATCAAGCTGCACATCTATAGGCAAAGAGGTGCTCATACCATTGAGATAATACTCCGTCTCATCGAGTGTTTGCGGCTCTACAAATATTTGATGTCTTGGACGATCTCTAAATCTATCTATTTTATCCTCAATACTTGGACAATACCTAGGTCCTATACCGTCTATTTGACCCGTAAATAGCGGTGCACGATCGAAATTGCCCTCTATGATCTGATGTGTTGTTTCATTGGTATATGCTACATAGCACGGCAACTGCTTAGGGTTGAATTTGCTCCTATCGGTGCGAAAAGAGAAAGCTGGAGGAGGCACATCTCCGTGCTGAAGCTCCATAATAGATGTATCAACTGAAGTCGCATCTATTCTAGCGCATGTGCCTGTCTTGAGTCTGCCTATCTCAAGCCCCAAACCTCTGAGATATTCTGCCAATTCTACCGAAGCAAACTCACCCTGTCTGCCTGCTGTTTGCTGTTTGGGTCCGATATGGATAAGACCATTTAGAAATGTGCCTGCCGTGATGATGACTTTGGATGCACCGTATCTATTGCCAAGCTGAGTAGTGACTCCCTTTATGATGCCATCTTCTATGATCAGGCCATCGGCTATCTCTTGTTTGACATCTAGATTTTTTGTATTTAGCACCACATTTCGCATATATATACGATATGCATCCATATCTATCTGAGCACGCGTGCCACGCACCGCAGGACCTTTGGAGGCATTGAGTGTGCGAAATTGTATCCCGGTAGCATCGGTGCAAAGTCCCATCTCTCCCCCAAGAGCATCCACTTCACGCACCAAATGCCCCTTGGCAAGACCACCTATGGCGGGATTGCAGCTGCTTGCTCCGATCTGCTCCACAAGAATAGTGATAAGCAGGGTTCTAACACCCATTCTCGCACTAGCCAACGAAGCCTCTATTCCTGCGTGACCACCACCTATGACTATAACATCATAATTCATTTCTCACCTTATGCTATAATTTGGGAATTATATCCAAAATTATATAAGTGAGTATATCATGCACATATCTATTTATCCGAAGCGAGGCCTTTAATGTTTACAGGTCTTATCAGAGAAGTGGCTATCGTCAAAAGTTACCAAAACAATATCCTCTCCATCAGATCCAAGCACAAAGCCAAGATAGGCGATTCTATTGCCGTAAATGGAGTTTGCTTGACGGTTGTTAGGCTACATAGTGATGGCTTTGATGTAGAGCTGGCTGATGAGACTAGATCCATCATAGATGAGAGTAGGCTCAAAGGCAAAGTGCATATAGAGCCGGCGATGCAGATGAGTGATAGGTTTGAAGGGCACATTGTCCAAGGGCATGTAGACTGCATAGGCAAAATAGAGCAGATTAGGAAAAGAGACAATGGAGTTGACTTTGTCATCTCTGTGCCGGCGGATCAGATGGCATACATCGTCCCTAAAGGCTCTATCACGATAGATGGCGTATCACTGACAGTCAATGAAGTATATGATGATAGATTTAGGCTAACAATCATACCTCACACTATGCAGCAGACGCTTTTTGGGGAGTATCAGATAGGCACCAAGGTCAATATAGAGACTGATCTTTTTGCTAGATACATCGAAAATATCCTATCGCATAGACAAAAAAGAAAATCTATGAGTTGGGGTGAGATAGATACTATTCAGATGAGTTATTGATGAATATATTTGATTATATCACGCCAAAAGATGGCGAGGACTTTACTACACTTCTTGAGCACAAAGGCATAACTATCAAAAGAATAGTCAGCTCCGATAACATAGAGCCCAAAAGCTATATGCAAGAGAAGGATGAGTGGGTTGTCGTGCTGGAGGGTAAAGCAATCTTGGAGATAGAGGGCAAAGAGAGAAAAATGAGCAAAGGTGATTATATATTTATCCCTGCAAAGAGTGAGCACAAAGTTATAGAGACCAAAAGCGGGACTTTGTGGCTTGCGATATGCATAGACTAAAATTTACCAAGATCTATTGTCATCAAAATCATCACCCAAAATTGCCTCTGAGTCCAAGCTTGGATCATCCGGTTTGATTACCTCTATATGAGAAAGTGATGCTTTGTTTATCCTTGAGCCGTTGAAATCATAATCCTTTGCCGTATAAAATTTCTGCTCTCTGGCATACTTTTCTTCTTTTTTCATCTGCTGTTTGACTTGCTCTTCAATTATTTTGGCTTTTGTCTTTGAAATATTTGAGTCATTATTGTCGTTTGAGGCTATTGCAAATGCGGACAAAAACAGAATCGGCAAAATTATATATTTCATAAGTTTTCCTTTTGAATTGAATAAGTATATCAAATTCTACTTATCAAATAATTAATCAAAATCAATATCCCTGAGGCTTTTGGCATTTGGATTTCTCTGCTTTTTTAGCTCCATATCTATCCACTCCATCTTTTTGAGAGGCACTATGTCTCCCAAAGCTGCTATCAATGATGGTCTGGCATTTGGTGGAGTGTATCTGTATATATCAAATCCATTTTCATCTAGTGCCATTCTGACAGAAGCAGCTGTTGCATAGGTTGTGAGTATGGTATCTTTTTTTGAGATCCCTTTAATATCGGCAAACCATTCCCTCGTCCACAAAAGTGGATTTGTTTTGGGGCTAAAGGCATCCTGATAGATAATATCCATTTGAACATTTGATATCTTGGTTTTCACGATATCCCTAGCATCGCCTATGATAACCTCTATCTCAAATTGGTCATCTTTGTAGTATCTATTTTGTGATACCTCTTTGATAATCTCTGCAATATCGTCAAATTCACTAGGGTATTTAAACTCTCCAAGTGAAGTCATCAACTCCTCGTCAAACTCCGGCGATACAATGTGCACCTTTGTTTTGGAGTGGTGTTTTTTGAGATAGTAGATCGTGCCAAATGTATTGTATCCCAGCCCAAAACAGATATCCAGTATATTCAAACTATGCATATCTTTTTTGAGCTCAAAAGCAGGAATGATGTGCTTTTGCAAACTCTCGTGCAGTGCCCCATCATTGGTAGAGTGATAAGCCTCTTCAAACTCTTTGGAATAGAGCGTAAAACTACCGTCACTACTCTGAATCAACTCCTTTTGGCATCT
>CAZVPN010000069.1:3930-6868 GCA_964628135.1 uncultured Campylobacterales bacterium | reverse complement strand
TGGCTTGATGGTATGGAGGTTACTCAATTTACATACTTCCAACAAGTCGGCGGTATCGCTTGTGATCCTGTGGCCGTCGAGATAACTTATGGAACCGAAAGACTTGCGATGTATCTTCAAGGTGTCGAGAGTGTATTTGATATTGTCTGGAGTCGGAATGGCGATCAGGTCACCACCTATGCAGATGTGCACAAAGAGAGTGAATATGAGTTTAGTAAGTATCACTTTGAGGTAGCCAATACCGATATGCTCTTTAAGCACTTTGAGGATGCCTCTAATGAGTGCAAGTCTTGTTTGGATGCGGGCTTGCCGTTGCCTGCATATGATCAGTGTATGATCGCTTCTCATACTTTCAACATACTAGATGCTAGAAAAGCAATCTCTCAAGCACAACGCCAAAACTACATACTCAAAGTCCGTGAGCTTGCTATTGGGTGTGCTGAGCTCTACAAGGAGCAGGAAGAAGATAGAAATAAAAGAGTAGAAGCATAGTTATGAAACTGCAGGAAATTTATAATATTCTGGATGAAATATCTCCGTTTGAACTTCAGGAGAGTTGGGATAATTCCGGGTTAATAGTAGGCAAATTGGAGCGAGAAGTCTCAAGAGTAGTTCTCTCCTTGGATATTGATGAGGATATGATCGAAAAAGCCGAAGAGAATACACTGTTTATTGTGCATCATCCTCTAATATTCTCTGGGCTCAAATCTTTGGATTTTGCCCTCTATCCATCTAACCTCATAGAGAAGATGATAATCAAAAAGCAATCATGTATCGCAATGCACACAAACTTTGATAAAACACACCTCAACAGGTATGTTTTTGAAAAGGTGCTTGGTTTTAAGGTGACAAAAGAGAAAGATTTTGTATCTATAGCTGATGGAAAGTGGAGTTACGAGGAGTTGATAGCGCTCCTAAAAGAGAAGCTTGATCTTCCAACTCTCAAAGTAGTCGGAGCAAAAGATAAGATACGCTCTATTGCAATGACAACGGGCTCCGGTGCATCTTTGATGGATGAAGTGGAGGCTGAATGTTTTTTGACCGGTGATATCAAATATCATGATGCAATGAAAGCACTTTCGCAGAAGTTGATGATGGTAGACATAGGTCATTATGAGAGTGAACACTTTTTTAGCGTGATTATGAGGGATTTATTGGAGAATTTAGGGATTTTGGCTATAATCATGCCATCAAAAAACCCATTTCAGACAATTGATCTGTAACAATATCTATTAAATGGGTCATCAACCCCCAAAGGAAACAGTCTTGAATAAATATATAGCTGAGCTTGTAGAGCTTTCAAATGTGGATAAAAGCGTAGATGAGTTTAATCCAAAGATTGAAGCTATCGAAAACAAAATGGCCAAAGAGCAGAGTAAAGTTGATTCCATCAATGAGCAGATAGACGAGGTCAAAAAGTATGTCGATGACAATAGTACCAAAATCAAAAGCTATGAAGTACAAATCGAAGAGTTAGATGAGCAACTCAAATCTATCGCAAAAAAGAACAAAGCGGTAACCAACGAAAAAGAGATGAAAGCTCTATCTATGGAGGAGGAGCTTGCTAAAGAGAAACTAACTTTTGCAAATGAGGAGATCGAGAGACTCAATAAGATAAATGAGACAAAAACAGAGATGCTTAAAGAGCTTGAGGCATCACTTGCAGAGACAAAAGAGTTGGTAGAAAAGGCAAACCAAGAGGCATCAAAAGAGCTTGATGTTATCAGAAAAGATAAAGAGAAATTTTATAAACAAAGAGAAAAAATGGTCTCTAAAATGGATCAAAAGATACTCTCATTTTATGAAAAGGTTAGAAAATGGGCAGGCAATACTGCTGTGGTGCCTGTCAAAAAAGGTGCTTGTTATGGATGCTACATCAAGATAAATGATAAAACCTATTCGGAGGTCATTAGAGGAGATGAGATTGTCACTTGTCCACATTGTGGCAGAATCCTCTATCTAGAAAAAGAGAGTGTAGAAGCATAAATAAGTTTATGTTTTGCATGGTAGATGACGATAGCGTAACACTTCGTATAAAGGCCCAACCTTCAGCAAGCAAGAGCGAATTTGCAGGGCTGTATGGCGATGATGCTATCAAAATACGCATAGCAGCACCTGCGGTAGAGGGTGCAGCCAACAAAGAGTTGACAAAGTTTTTATCCAAACAATTCAAAGTCTCCAAAAGCAACATTGAATTCAAATCCGGACAAAATAGCAAAATCAAAATAGTCAAATTTGACAGAAGCAAGCAGTTTGATGATTGGCTCTCTTCTATGTCAGATTGATACAAAAGGATATTTTTGCAACAAGCATACAAGTTACTAGCCGCAAGAGAGGGTATATCAAACAAAAAAGCAAAAGAGCTGATCGATAGAGGATTGGTATATGTAGAAGGTAAAAAGCTTATCATCGCACGAGCAGAGGTGCCTGATGATACAGTTTTTAAAATAGAGATGCCTGAAGATATCCAGATAATCTATCAAGATGATGATGTGATAGTTGTCAATAAGCCCGCAGGAGTAGATAGTTATGAGGTCCAAGATACTATCGAGGGAGCTGAGCTTTTGCACAGGTTGGATCGTGATACCAGCGGTGTATTGATTTTGGGCAAAAACAGAGGCTATATCAAAAGAGCCATAGAGGAGTTTAGGCACAGAAGAGTCAAAAAGGAGTATGTAGCGTGGGTTGAGGGTGTGGTATATGAAGAGATGATAATCGATGAGCCTATACATACTATCAAAAAGGGAAAAGCTATCTCCAAGATAGACAAAAGGATAGGCAAACCGGCACATACTGAGGTCTATCCTGATGAAGTGCAGGGCAAAAAAAGCAGGGTCAATATAGTCATCACTACAGGCAGAACACATCAAATAAGAGTCCATTTAGCACACGCATCTCATCCCATAGTGGGAGATATGCAATATGGCAGCCGCACAAA
>CAZVPN010000069.1:0-3830 GCA_964628135.1 uncultured Campylobacterales bacterium | reverse complement strand
CTTAGACAGATAGCTGAGCAGATCGAGGTTGATTTGGTTGCCGATGAGGATGCCAAACCTGAAGAGATAGTCAAAATAGGATTGCAAAAAGCCAAAGATGAGCTGTACGATGTGGTTTTGATAGATACGGCCGGGCGACTTGCTATCGATGATGAGTTGATGGATGAGCTTGAGAGGGTCAAAAATGTAGCAGATCCGGATGAAATATTTTATGTTGCTGATGCGATGACCGGTATAGATGCAGTCCGAACGGCAAGTACCTTTAAAGATAAGATTGGCATCACTGGTGTGGTGCTGAGCAAATTTGACGGCGACTCCAAAGGCGGTGTAGCTCTGGGTATTGCTCATCAAGTGGGCGTGCCTTTGAGGTTCATCGGTAGCGGTGAGAAGATGCCGGACCTTGAGCCGTTTATTCCTGAGAGGATTACCAATCGTCTGATGGGTGCAGGTGACTTGGAGGGCTTGGCTGAGCGAACAGCTGCAGTGATAGATGAGAAAGCTGCCAAGAAGGTAACACAAAAGATCAAAAAGGGTCAATTTAACTTCAATGATTTTCTTGATCAGATGGAGCAGATGAAAAAACTCGGCTCTATGAAGTCTATCATGGGCATGATCCCGGGTATGGGCAACTTAGCAAAGCAGTTAGGAGATATGGATCTTGAAAACTCTGAAGAGATGAGAGCTATCAAGGCAATGATAGGCTCTATGACCAAAAAGGAGAGGGAAAATCCAGATCTGCTAAACAACTCACGAAAGCGCAGAATAGCCACAGGTGCCGGGCTGGATCAGATGCAAGTTAATCGTGTGCTTAAACAGTTTAAAGGTGCTGCCAAAATGGCCAAAAAGATGTCGAGCAAGGGCGGAATGAAAGAGATGCAAAAGATGATGAGCCAAATGGGCGGTGGCGGACCACAAGGTGGTTTCCCAGGCATGAGATAGGCAAATCATGGCACTCAAAGAGATTGAATACAAAGGTCAAAAATTTCGTCTAAGTTATGATTTGATTAATCCAAATGCTTCAAAATCTATCCTTATTTTGCACGGATGGGGTAGTAACAAAGATATCATGAAGCAGGCTTTTGGCACCTATTTTGATGGATACGAGCACATATATGTAGATATGCCCGGATTTGGCAAGAGTAGCAGCAGTATGATACTTCATAGTGAAGATTATGCCCAAATTATGGAGCTATTTTTGCAAACATTGGATGCAAAGCCGACAATTATAATGGGGCACTCTTTTGGAGGCAAGGTGGCAACCCTGCTTGATCCCAAATGCCTAGTGCTACTGTCATCTGCAGGTATCTTGGTGCCAAAGTCATTGAGTGTTAAGCTAAAAATAGCTTTGGTAAAACTTCTCAAGCCATTCGGCATGAAAAAGATCAGATCTCTATTTGTTGCCGATGATGCCAAACAGATGAGTCACGAGATGTATGAGACTTTCAAAAATGTCGTGAATGAGAATTTTGAGAGCAACTTTACAAAAGTCAGCTCAAAAGCACTTCTTTTTTGGGGCAAAGAGGATACGGCTACACCTCTATGGACCGCTCAAAAAATCAACACTATGATACCAGATAGCAAGCTATACCCATTGGAGGGTGACCACTTTTTCTTTTTGAAGCATACTAAGTTTATCGAAGATAAGATTTTGCAAGAGTGTAGTGAGGATTGACAACAAGTAGATCCATTCTCTTATCACTGTGAGAGGTGCTGCTTGTATCTATCTATTTCACCAGATATCTTTTTCATCACCGCACCGATGACAAATGCATCATCTACAAAGCCGACACCGGGGATAAAATCAGGCACTACATCCATAGGCATTACTGCATATGCAAGTGCCCCGGCGATTAGTAGCCAAGTTGTTTTGTCTATTGAAAACTCCTTGTCAGTTATCATTCCCAATAACAACTTGAAATCATCCAGCCAAGATAGATCTATGTGTTTTTTGGCAAACTCATATGCTGCCTTTGGGTCAAATGTCTCCGATAACGACTGAGCTAGATCCATTGCCTTTTGCTTTTGTGAATCATCAAATACCATTTATCTTCTCCATAGTTGTAGATGCTTTTGAGGTATAGTTTAACATATTTTAGCCAATAGCCACTCCAATAGTGCCCGCAATCAATCCCGATAGGAGTGCCACTTGCATATTTGTGAGATTGTTCAAAAGGTTAAAATTTGCCGGCCTGATACCACAAGCGTGAAAAAACTCCTTGAAGAGAAATCGACAAATCTTTTTGCGTAAAGGTTGCTCTTTGACTATTTTACTTTTGATTGGCAATTTTGTCGGCTCATCTTTGATAGTAATTGCCTCTATTGCTCTTTTGCTGCGTGGCAGCACGATATTGTGCATACAAGAGCCACACACAGTTTGCTTACACATAGCGTGTGTAAGCTTGCTTGCCTCTTTGGATATACCATAGATGTTTTGTAATATTTGTGTATTCATCTTAAGCACTCGCAAGGTTCAATTCGCTTATATCTATGTCTGCACTCTCTTGCCAAGGTTTTTTGATGATATCTATAAATTTATCTATCGGTTCTTTGATTTGATCTTTTGCTTCGTTTACATATATGGACGCTATCTTGTTGATATTTGGTATATTTTTTGTTTGGTATTCGTAGCTTTTGAGCCCAAAAAGATTGTCGCTGTTGTCTAGAAAGCTATCTATATCGTCATTTTCTATATAGATAGTCTGACCATAAGGTATATCGGTAGTGATACAATTTTTTACAAACTCTCTAGCCTCTTTGATCTCATCTCTTTTTTGTGGTGCAAAATTCCACAATTTGATCTTGTCTAGTCTATCAAGCAATGCTTCGGACGCATCGGGATCTTTTGCCTTTTTTATGAAAATTTCACTCATCATTGGCTTCATCTCCAAAACCTCCAAGTAGCGTTTATACTTTTGATCTAGATACTCTTTGGTATGATATGTCACCTTCAGCGGTTTTTTCTTGCCAAGCATTGTAGCGGTTGCCAATGTTAGCCTATCTTTGCCTAGTTGTTTGATCTTTTTTATGTCGATTGTTTTCATTTTATAGCTCCTTTGTTTTGATAAAAGAAGTATAAAATAGCTATGCGAACAGTTAGTTCGCCTCAAACCAATTTGGATCAAGATTGTCGCATCGAGCCTCTAGTTCAGACTCGACGGCAGGATTGCCGGCAAAGTTTTCATACAAAGTTCTTAGGCTTTTGATTTTGTTGAGTTCATAAGCTTTGAGCATCTCAAACTCCGCATCAAAAGCGATTAGGTGCCATTTGTTGTTGTAGTTGGCTATACGATATGGATCGGCCGAGACTTCGCGGGTGCTCTCGCCGGCAGTGTAGCTAAACTCTACGCCTACTTTCCATCTGATAGCTTGGATTATGACTTTGAGTAGCCCCATATCCTCAATAGGCTCAAATTTGATATCAAAAAGAAACATAGATTCGCAGTTGGAACCACTAGGCACCGCACGCTCTACAAGCTCTTCAAGTTCCGGTATGGCACTTCGTTGCAGGCTTTTCATCAATGAGACTGCGATCTTCTCCTCTTCATCCTCAGTCCCCATAAAGCTATAGCCGTCAGGAAACTTATAATTGCCTCCACCCAGATCAACGATCTCATATGTTTGGGTGAGTCGCTCATTCATATCCTTTTGGATAGTCCGCACACCCACACCAAACTCATCAGCCAATTGCCTGATATTGACAGTTTGCCCAGCGTTCAATCTGCTCCATATGGTAGTTTGTCTAATGAGTGCCTTTTGATTTCTATTCATAGAGCAATTATACAAAAAATTAGCTACCAACAAATAGCAATAACCAAAAGCCACAATCAATT
>CAZVPN010000068.1:0-6910 GCA_964628135.1 uncultured Campylobacterales bacterium | reverse complement strand
TTATCCTATTCGCCAACGACGCACCTTCTTTCGTGTGATTTTGTGGCATCTTTGCTTGATTGGCTTCGTTTCGTTCAGTCACTTACTATAAAGTAAGCTCCATCACTACACTCACGCCAAAACAAGCAAATCTACCACAAACTCACACGAAAGATTACTCTATTGTTATGATTTTATGCACACATTGCTATCTAATTTGCAAATATAATCTTTGAAAAGTGATATAATGCTTCAGATAGGAGGTAGTGATGCGTAATTCTCAGGTAGCGGATATGTTTGATGAGTTGGCTGATTTGTTGGATATTGAGGGGGAGAATCATTTCAAAGTCAGAGCCTATCGCAATGCTGCTCGTGCTATTCGTGCACTTCCTACCTCTCTTGAAAAGATGACAAAAGAGAATGTCGATCTATCCAAAATATCAGGCATAGGTGTCAAGATCGCTAAAAAGATCAAAGAGATTATCAAAACGGGGAAATTGCAAAAACTTGAGAATGTGCGTAGAGATATTCCTCCTACTCTGAGAGATCTGCTATCCATAGAGGGGCTTGGTCCAAAGCGTATCAGGCAGTTGTATGATAAGCTTGGCGTTACTGATTTGGATTCGCTTCATGCTGCCGCGGCTTCACATCGCATAAGTGCTCTTGATGGCTTTGGAGGCAAAACTGAGCAGAAGATTCTCAAGGGCGTGCATATGCTCAAGCAGGAGGGAAGGCGCCATCTCTTTGCGGATGCAGAGTCTATCGCTGAAGATATGAGATTATATCTTCTAAATGCACCTAGTATCGGAAAAGTTCAGATTGCCGGTAGCTTTAGAAGGAGAGAGGATACGGTCGGTGACTTGGATATCCTGTGTAGTGCAGTAGATCCAAACAAAGTAGTCCAACACTTCATTGCATATGAGAAGATAAAAAATATAGTTGTAGCCGGCAGTAGCAGATCTACTATTGTTTTGAACGGAGGTATGCAGATAGATTTGAGAGTGATTGATGAGGATAGCTATGGCTCTGCATTGCACTATTTTACAGGGAGCAAGGCTCATGTTTTGGCTCTTCGCAGAATGGCACTCAAAAATGGCATGAAGATAAGTGAGTATGGTGTTTACAAAGGTGCACAGCGACTCGCCTCCAAGAGTGAAAAGGAGGTCTATGCTGCTATGGGGCTAAGCTACATAGAACCGGAACTCAGAGAAAATCGAGGAGAGATAGAGGCTGCAAGAGAAAATGCACTCCCTTGTCTGATCACACGATCTGATATCAAAGGTGATTTGCATATGCATACCAATTATAGCGATGGTGTGGATAGTGTGGAGGTGATGCGAAGTTTTGCAAAAAAGCTTGGCTATGAGTATATTGCTATTACCGATCATGATAGTGCCTTGTCTATTACCAAAGGAATGGATAGATCAAAAGTCATAAAGCAGATAGAAAAAATCGACACTCTAAATGCAAAAGGTGATAATCCATATATATTTAAAGGGGTTGAAGTCGATATACTTGAGGATGGCTCTTTGGCTATGGATGATGATTTGCTTGAGAGATTTGATTTTGCTATCGCAGCAGTGCACAGCAAATTTAATTTGAGCAAAAAAGAGCAGACAAAAAGAGTAATCAAAGCGATACAAAACCCATATGTCAAAGCTATAGCACACCCCACAGGCAGATTAATAGCCAAAAGAGAAGCTATGGTTATGGACTTTGAGCAGATATGCAAAGTTGCAGTAAGTGAGGGTAAGTTTCTTGAGATCAACTCGCAGCCGGAGAGAATGGATTTGAGTGATATATTGATCAAAGCTGCCAAAGAGTTGGGAGTCCAATTTATCATCTCAACAGATGCTCACAGTGCCAATCAGCTTGAGTATATGAGATATGGGATCAATCAAGCAAGACGAGGTTGGCTTGAAGCCAAAGATGTGATAAATACACTTAGTTTAAAAGAGATAATGAAATTGTTTGGTAGATAATTATGGAGATAACGCAGATACTTTTGATAATGACAGTGGTTGCTGTTTTTGTTTTTGATTTTACAAATGGTTTTCATGATGCTGCCGATATGGTGGCGACAGCTATAGCCTCTCATGAGATAAGGGCTTCAGCGGCGATCGCTATAGTCTCAATATTTACATTTTTGGGACCGCTCATAGCAGGTGTTGCTGTAGCGGATACCATAGGGACATTTGTCAAGATAAGTAGCGTAGATACGATGCATTCTCAGGCACTTGTTATAGCAGCTCTTCTTGCTGCGGTGAGTTACAATATCATTACATGGTGGTTTGGCATTCCTTCGTCATCATCCAACTCACTCGCCGGTGGTTTGGTGGGAGCCGGACTTTATGTGGTAGGCAGCGAAGGTATCAACTGGGGTATTGCCTCATTGCACTCTTTTGAGCTTGAGGGGTTGAGTAAGGTGGTAGCAGGATTGCTTCTTTCTCCTTTTTTTGGCTTTGTAGCAGGTTTTGTGGTGTTGAAGATAATTTTGATACTATTTAGGAGAGCAACTATCAGGGTCAAAAAGTTATTTGTCGTATCTCAATACCTATCTATTGCTTGGCTTGGCTTTTCACACGGAGCAAATGATGCTCAAAAGGGTATGGCAATAGTGGGTATGATGCTACTTGCATCAGGCTATACCCATCATTTTGCTGTGCCTCTTTGGGTGATCATGATGTGCACAAGTGCCATAACGCTTGGGACGGTATTTGGAGGATGGCGTATCATCAAAACACTTGGATTTGAGATATATCCGATCAAGCTGATAGATTCGGTAGCCGATCAGCTAGGATCCGCTTTTATCAACACATTGGCTACTTATATCGGTGCTCCTACATCAACTACTCAGGTAGTGACGGCAACGCTGCTTGGCGTGGGAGCATCCCAAAGACCATCACATGTAGGCTGGAAGAGGGCGGCTCAAATAGTGGCGGGGTGGTTTGTCAATATTCCTGTTTCTATGCTGCTTGGGGCATTGTATGCCTATATTTTGATCAAAATCTTAGGAGCTATTGTATGATAACATCATTGATAAAGAAATATATTTTGCCAAAAGAGGTAGATTTCATCGCTGCACTAAACAGACACGCAGATATTATCAAGGATATGACAGATGATCTATTCCACTGCTTTGTGCAAGATAGCAGCAAACATTGCAAAAGTTTGATAGACAATGAACAAAAGGCAAGTAAGATTAGAGATTATAATATGAGAGAGCTTCTATCTGTATTTATTACTCCAATCAACAAAGAGTCGATATATAGAGTGATTATCGAACTTGACTGGATAGCTATCAGTATCCATCACCTACTGCTTGAGTCCAAAGCATACAATATAAAGATGCCCAAAGATGACTATGAACAGATCATATCCAAACTAAGAATGCAATCAGAACTTTTGAGTGCAGGGTTTAAAACTCTCAAAAGCTCACCGCAAAATACCGCCAAAAATACAAAAAGAGTAAGAGATATTTACAATGATATCGTATCAATATATGTGCAAAAGATGGCAAATGTATCTCAGATACAAGATGACCAAAAGAGATTTGTCTATACACAAATGCTACTTCAACTCAAGGATATAAGCAAGAGAATGAGAGTATCTGCCAATTCACTTGAGGACATCATTATGAAGATGGCTTGATATATCAAAATCCTTTCATTACGACATTATAAAGATTCAATACATCCTCATCATCTAGGTGGATGGTTGTGTTATCTTGGAGCATTTTTTCTACCTGGGTTTTTTGCAAGGGCGATGCGTATATGCATTGTGGATGAGCCGGTTTGAATGCTCTCATTAGGGATATATCTTTTTCTATGCTTTGTTCGCATATGTAGCAAGTCTCTAGAGGGTAGAGTCTGCCTTCAAACTTCAACAAAGATATGTAACTCTCGATAGTGATTCTCTTTGGATTTTGCTTATGCCATTTGCGTGCTGCATTGAGTAGTAGATCGAAGTAGAAGCTATCTAACTCTTCAGTGTCTCTGAGGTGAGGCTCAAAGAGTTTGATGAAGTTGTGCCAAAGCATCAATCTTGAGCGGTCTCTCAGCCAAGGAAATCCGATTTGGGAGAGATTGCGAAGTCTTGGCATAAACCTGCCATCCTCACCCTCAATCTCAAAATCGATCAAATGCCCAAGCTGCAAAATAGAGTGTCTAGCCCCAAAAAATCGATAATAACTGCGGATGCTCTTTTCACTCAAAACAGTGGCAATACTATCCTCATTTTTGGCACGACGAAGTGCTACTACAAAGCCTTTCATAGTGCTATTATGCCATAGAGCCTATTTATCTATCTTTGCAACCTAAATATCAACATAGAGATTTAGCACTTTGTGCGAATTGCAAAAATATATTAGGATTTTGGCTTGTAGAGTAATTTGATTGTGTCGTTTTCGCTTATAGGGCGATTGAAACAATCGATCTTTATCTTTTTCCAAGGTGCTGCGTTGATCGATTGACGCAAGACCTCTTTTTCGTTCAATAACACTATCAGTGTGCCTTTGCTTCTTTTATTAAATCTTATGTTGCTTAGATATTTTGGCTTTGAGCTTATATCTATCAAAGATGGGTATAGCCACTCAATGTTTTGATCGCTCTCTATTTTGATAGTTTTTGGATTTTTGTTGCTTGAGAGGGATTTATGTAGTTGTTTGGCAGCCTCTTTGCCTTCAAAGAAGCAATTAAAAGCCGTCAATGCTCCTCGCACTACATTGCCGGCAAGAAAATATTTGCCATTGGCAGTTTGAAAATTCTGAGTTATGTTTGTGGATCGGTTTTGCAGATTGAAGTCATCTATATGGCTTTGTAGCAGACTACTTTCTGGTGTGAAGTTGCCGCTAAATATCACACCATCGCACTCAATATTTTGCACTATGCCATTTTTCTGGATAGTGATACTGGTTATCTCTTTGTTTTTGGTGTTGATGCTGAGGAGCTTAGTTGAAGTGTGTATTGGGGTTTTGAGCAGATAATTTGATATCGGTTTAAGTGCCAAAAAGCTTTTGATTTGAGGCTCTTCTTCGATGATTGCGGCAATTTCAATACCGGCGTGTTTTGCTGTCATTATGGCGGAGAATGATACCAACTCTGAGCCAATTATGACTGCCCTGGAGAATGGCTTTCGCTTTTGGATATGGACAAATCTTTGTAAGGCTCCTGTGGTGATAATATTTGGGCTTCTGCCTCCACTTGTTAGTAGTGTCGGCCGCGGTTTTTCTCTGGCACCCATAGCAAAGAGTATTCTTTGGGCTTGATACTCCACTTCACCATCCGGTGTGCTAAATCTCAATAGATCATCATCTATATTTGTCAGTGTGTGTTTGAGCTTGATATTTATGTTATGCTTTTTGGCTTCTTTGGCAAGTCTATCGGCATATTCTGACCCTGTAAGTGCTCTTTTGAACTCAAGCATACCAAACCCTTGATGATTGCAGTGTCTGGATGTCATTGCGATTTGATCCTCTCTGTCAAACACCAAAAGGTCATCGCCGTCTCCTAACTTGGATAGCTCAATCGCCGCCGCTATGCCGGCTGGTCCTGCACCTATGATAGCAATCTTGATATTTTTTCTATTTTTCATTTTTGACCTCACTCTCCACAAGGGCACCAACTGCCGCAGCACAATTGAAGCCCTGGCATCTACCCATCATAGCTCTTGTGCGTCTTTTGAGTCCACCCAAAGTCCCTGCTGGAGTATCACCATGACAAGCATCTTTAATCTCTCTGTCCGTAACATTTTCACAATGACATACTATCTTTTTGTATCCAGCTTTTTGGTGATCTCTAGTATCAAATTCAGATATATTTTTGACGGTGATATTTCTCTCTTTGGTATTTTGGGCATATTTTGTGTTGTTGAGCTCAAATATATGTTTTGCCAAACCTAGAGCCGCCGTAAGACCGGTTGAGCGTATTCCACCCACGGTAATCCAGCTGCCGTCATCACTTCTTTTGATTCTGTAGTATGTCTCATCCGAAGCAGGTCTGAGTCCGGCAAAAGTGGCTGTGATATCGTGCTCCTTGAGTTTTGGAAGCATTGCAAAAGCCTTGGATTTGAGATCTTTTAGCATCTCATTTGCAGTTGTGCTATCGTCTCTGCTCTCTTGATCTTCTGCGGTTGGTCCCACAAGCAGATTGCCAAAAGCAGTTTTTGTGATGACCACTCCTTTGGTGCGTTTGGTGGGGACCGGCAGAATGATAGAATTGATCAAGCTATTTGCTGTTTTGTCAAATATGAGAAATTGACCCTTTCTAGGGATAATCCTAAAATCTATATTGCCACTTATTTTGTCCACAATATCACCATATAAGCCTGCTGCATTGATGACTACTTTTGCTTTTATATTTTGTCTATTTGTTTCAAGTTCCCAATGATTTGTATTGTATCTACCGCCGACTACTTTGTGCATAAAGGCAGTTTTGCCTCCATTTGCTATCGCTTTTTTTAGATACGCCAGTGGAGCACTCCAAGCATCTATGACAGATTCACCATGGACGATTATTGCTCCCTTGGCATTGTCTGCTAAATTTGGCTCAAGTTGGCGTAGTTTTGCAGCATCAATTTGATCTAGCTCTTTTATTCCATTACCAAAGCCTTTTTGTTGAATGGCTTCAAGTTTTTGTAGTTGTTCTTCACTCCAAGCTACTACAAGTGCTTTGGTGTTGCGAATTTTTAGATTCATTTCATCCTTGATCTTCATATATTCACTATACCCACGCTTGATGCATTCGAGTTCCAGACTTTTAGGCGGTGCATCAAAACCAGTGTGTAAAATGGCACTATTGCCTTTGCTGGCACCCTCCAGTATGTCATTCTCTTTTTCTATCAGCACCGTTTTGGCACCTTGCTCACAAAACTCTTTAAATATGGCACATCCAACCACTCCAGCACCAATCACGGCTACATCAAACAGTTCATC
>CAZVPN010000067.1:0-6910 GCA_964628135.1 uncultured Campylobacterales bacterium | reverse complement strand
AGAAAATGAAAGTAGTAGTAATCCAAGGTCCAAACCTCAATATGCTTGGCAAAAGAGAGCAGCATCTTTATGGTCCTATGACTCTAGAAGAGATTCATGAGCAGATGAAGGTGGCGGCTGAGCAAAATGGTGTAGATATAGAGTTTTTTCAGAGCAATCTTGAGGGTGAGATTGTAGATAGAGTTCAAGAGTGCATGGGTGATGCTGATGGTATCATTATCAATCCTGCAGCATACTCTCATACCTCTATCGCTATTCGTGATGCGATAGCAGCGGCTGAGCTACCTACTATCGAGGTGCACATGACCAATATCCACGCCAGAGAGGAGTTTAGACGCCACTCTATGACTGCTGAAGTTTGCACCGGTGTGGTGGCAGGCGTGGGGGCGTTTAGCTACCATTTGGCACTTATTGGGATGATTCAGATCATGAATGAAATCAAAATGGCAAAAGAGCAACAAGCACAATAATGAACTATATCCACACAGATGAAAATGCGGTATATTATGAGTGTGGATACAGCAACGACAACTGCATATATCTATCTCTTGGCTCTGAGGCGTATCTGATCACGGATGGCAGATATACCACAGAGGCATCAGATGCTCTCAAAGATTGCGATATAGAGTTGATTATAGATAATGACCTTGCCGCCAAAGCTTCAAAGATAATCAAAAAAAACAAAATCAAAAAGATACATTATGACCCCAAAGAGTGGGACTGTTTTGGCTTTGGCAAGCTCAAAGAGAAAAATGATGCCCAATGGATAGCCAAAGTCGCACTATCACATAAAAAAAGAATCATCAAGACTCCACAAGAGATAAAGATGCTCCAAAAGGCAGTCAGGCAGGGTGCTGAAGCGTTTGATGAGTTTGCCAAGATGATTATACAAAATGGAATAGCTCAGAGTGAAAAGAACCTCTACGATATGGCAAAGAGAGCAATGAGCAGGGGTGGTAGGAGTGAGTTGAGTTTTGATCCTATCGTAGCGATAGGCAAAAATGCTGCCAAGCCCCATGCAAAACCAAGCTCAAAGAGGCTCAAAGAGGGTGATTTGCTCCTTTTTGATGCAGGGCTCAAATACAAAAGATACTGTTCAGATCGCACCAGAACTGCTCAAATCAGAGATCAATTTGGCTTCTCAAGAAGTCAACAATTTGGCAAAAAAAAGATACAAAAAGCCTATGATGCCGTCAAAAAAGCTCACGACAGGGCAATCACCAAAGCAAGAAGCGGTATGAGGGCAAGCAAGATCGATGCACTTGCAAGAGATGTCATAGAAAAGGCAGGCTTTGGCAAATACTTCGTCCACTCTACCGGTCATGGGGTAGGGCTTGATATTCATGAGATGCCATATATCTCTTCAAGATCCAATACCAAGATAAAAGACGGCATGGTCTATACGATAGAACCCGGCATATATATACCCGATCAGTTTGGCATCAGACTTGAGGATATGGTGGTGATGGAGAACTCCAAGGCTAGAGTGCTGTGATGTATGGCAAAAAACTAGATCCCAGCAACACTCTCATCAGATTTGACAACTTTCCATCACAACCCAAAAAAGCTACAAAAAAACACTCTGCACTGCTTGGTATCGGGGGAAATATAGGCGATGTGGTGCGGAGGTTTGCCCACCTTTATAATTTTTTGGTAAAATCACCCTTAGTAGGTATCTTGGAGACATCACCGATATTGCGTAATCCGCCATTTGGCTATCTGGAGCAGGATGATTTTTATAATGCTCTTATGGCGATAGAGACAGATTTGACACCCAAAGAGCTTTTGAGGTTTGTCTTGAGGGTAGAGCGGCATTTTGGACGCAAAAGAAGCTTTGCCAATGCACCTAGAACTCTTGATATAGATATAATTTTTTATGATGATATCAGAGTAGATACCGATAATTTGACAATACCACACCCACAATATACAAAGCGAGATTCTGTAATGATACCGCTTGGTTTGATGAAAGGAAGATATAGATGGTCGAAGAGACATTTGTAGCAAAAAACCCAAAAGAGGCTTTTGATTTGGCAAAAGAGAAGTATGGTCATTTCAGTGATCTCAAACTACTTAAAGCTACTCAAATAAGAGGCGAAGATGGAAAGCTGGTCTCTAAAATAACTGTTTCGGTCTCAGAAAATGATTTTCTAAACAGTATCGGTACAAGCGAAGAGGCAGAGCTGATATCTGAGATGGAGCAGTTAAAAAGTCAGATAAATGAGATGAAGAGTGCCTTTGGCTCGCAAGATCAAAATCTGCAGAATTGGCTTACGGAACATGGATTAAGCGATAAAATTGCAAGTGAATTGAGCAGATCCGTTGATGCTGCAGGTATAGGTGACAATCCAGAGCTCGTCAAATCATATATAATCGAAGAGATAGAGAGTAGAATCAAGGTAGAAAGTGAGAATCATCATAAGCGTAAAATGGTAATGTTGATAGGTTCTACCGGTGTAGGCAAAACAACGACTATAGCAAAGTTGACGGCAAGATATGGTCTAGAACTTGATCCGGGCATGTCTATTGCATTGGTCAATCTCGACAGTTTCAGAGTGGGTGCATATGAGCAGCTTGATCATTATGCCAAACAGATGTATGTAGAGCATATCAAAGTAGATAGTGTAGATGAGTTTCCGGATGTTTTACAAAGGCTTGAGAGATATGATCTTGTGCTGATAGATACAGCCGGCATATCGCCTTATGATACAGGAAGATTGATCAAAACAATCGAGTTTCTCAAAAACAAAAAGGAGTACCCAATAGAGATATCACTTGTTATCGCAGCTACTGCCAAACAAGAGGATATCGAAGATATATATGAGCACTTCTCTTTTTTGAGTGTAGATAATGTCATTTTGACAAAATTTGATGAGACCAAGCATATAGGGGAGATTTTGTCATTTGTGATAGAGAATGATCTGCCGATAAGTTATATCTCAAATGGTCAAAATGTGCCAAATGATATAGAGCCTGCAACCAAAAGCATGCTCATCGACAGATTTGCAGGAGAGCTGAATGCGTAATCTTCAATCAATAGCACTGAGAGAGGTGGTTTTGAGTACCAAAAGAGCCAAAATATATATAATTGCAATCGAGCCATACGAGATAAAAAAGAGTGAGATAAAAAAACTGCAAATCGGCGATCTGATAGATCTGGGCAGCAAAAAACCGCAAATATATATCTATCGCAACGGTATAGTTGTGGGTCAAGCAAAGTTTGGATTGGATGAGAATAAAGAAGTGGTGATGGTACTTGCCAAGGAGAGAATATCAAATCAGGGAAAACCTAGACCTAAAAGTGTAGTCTTGGACGGAAGAGTAGCAACTCTTAAAAAGAGTGATTTTATTGTAGGCAAGATCACAAAACTTCCAGATGGATCAGTTAAAAATATTATGCTTTTTGCCAACGATAAACTCTTTGCGCTGGCTAGCCTGGTTCAGGATGCGACCGGATACTACTACCGTATAGAGGAGATTTTGTAGTGTCCAAGAGGGTGCTTCTTGGGATGAGTGGAGGCGTGGACTCTACAGTGACGGCTGTTTTGCTACAGAAGGCCGGATATGAGGTAGAGGGTGTCTATATGAAGCTTCATGACAATGAATCATATCACCGGACAAATTTTGACCGAGCAAAAAAAGTAGCCGACTATTTGGGTATCAAGATATATTTTCACGACCTATCTTCAGAGTTTAAAACTCAAGTTTATGACTATTTTGTAGAGGGGTACAGAAGCGGTATCACTCCAAACCCTTGTGTGATTTGCAACCGCACGATCAAATTTGGTGCCATGGTTGAGTTTGCAGATAGCTTGGGTATAGAGTATATATCTACGGGTCACTATTTGCAAAAAGAAGACAACTTCATCTATATGGCAAAAGACAAGAGCAAAGATCAGAGCTATTTTTTGGCAGAGGTCAAGCAAGAGGTCTTGCCGAGACTGATATTTCCTTTGGGTGAGTGGCTCAAAAGCGATGTCAAGGCATACGCAGCAAATATACCGGCTCTTGAGAGCTTCGCTTCACAAAAAGAGAGCAGTGAGATATGCTTTGTGGAGAATGAATATACAGATATTCTCAAGCAGCATATGGATATAGATAGAGAGGGTGATGTGGTCTATAGTGACGGCAAAGTGGTAGGCAAGCACAAGGGCTATATGCACTATACGATAGGCAAACGAAGGGGTTTCAGTGTAGATGGGGCACATGATCCTCATTTTGTCAAAGAGCTTGATGCCAAAAACAATCGCATAGTGGTGGGCAAACGAGATGAGTTGAGCTCTCAAGAGTTTGAGATCACCCAAATAAATCTATTTGAGAAGTTTGAAGATAGAGTTTGTGAAGTTAAGGTAAGGTATCGCACAAGTGCCATCACCGCACGAGTGATTATCGATGGTGATAGAGGCAAAGTGCTACTCAGCAAGCCCGTATTTGGCATAGCCAAAGGGCAGTTTGCCGTTTTTTATGACAGCGAGAGATTGTTGGGCGGCGGCGTTATCCTCTAAGCCAATTTTGCCTGCGGTGATCTCTTCATAATGATATTGTGAAGCCATAGAGCCAAGAGTATCAAACCTCCACCTATGATCAGATGAGGGTAGTTGATATTTTTGCCCCAGATTACAAGGTTGACTATCAATCCCAAAGGAATAACTGCATTGTTCATAATCGCCAAGATGCCACTATCAACCTGCGTAGCACCTCTATTCCACCAAAAGTATCCAAGCCCTGAAGCAACTACACCTAGCCAGATCAATACTGCCCATTGAGTCGGATTTGGCGTGATCTTGTCCATATTGCCAAATAGCACAAATGCAATTGTCGAAATGAGCAACGCACCAAAGTGAAAATATCCAAATATGCTTGATTGTTTGACATCCTTTAG
Organism: uncultured Campylobacterales bacterium; assembly: GCA_964628135.1. GTDB lineage: Bacteria > Campylobacterota > Campylobacteria > Campylobacterales > Sulfurovaceae > JAAXPZ01. The sequence continues at coordinate 2,028 of CAZVPN010000067.1, read as the reverse complement.
ATCGCTATTTTCAAGTAGCTTTTTGTATAGCACTTGTCCAAGTGCGAAGCATATATTGGCACCTTGCACCATCAAAAATCCCGTGAAAAATCCAGGATTTACCTGTGCAGATTTGATCACATATGCCCCCAACACCGCCAAAGCTGCCGTGATGATGTATAGAGGATTGAATCTGCCTTTGAGTAGATCATATATGATGGTCACATAAAGCGGAGTAAATATAGTAAAGAGCAAAACCTCAGGCACACTCAAAAATAGAAATGATTTGTAGAAAAATATATACATCAAACCAATCTGTATGATACCTATGCCCATAATCTTTAGCTTGTAGTGGTTGGCAAGTTTGAAGTTGGTAAATGGAACAAATATCAAAGATGCCAAAGCGACACGAACCAATACGGCAAAATAGCTATCAAGCTTGCCTGCTAGATAAACACCTATAAATGAGAATGAAAATGCCCATATAAAGGTAACCAAAGTTAATAATCTCATAATTTGTCCTTATGGATAAATGTGTGTGAAAATATACCATTTTTTTTTAAAACTTCTACTACAAAAGTCATTTTGGATATAATAACTGCCTTGACAAAAGGATACAAGGATTATAATGAATATTTTTGCAGATGATGATGATTTTATGAATACGACTCCAAGAGAAAATTACTTTTCAATCGCTAAACAGGCGAATCAAAATATCGTAGAGATGGAGTTTGAGAAGATGCTACAAAGACTTGCAGTAGCAGAAAAGGTGCTTGAGGAGAATGGACTTGAAGATGAGTATGAGAGATTGGTCAAGAGTATGATAGCTACCAAAGAGCTTGAAGATAGAACATATAGCCTTTTTCTTGAATTGACCGGAAATATAGTAACCCAAACAGAGTAAGTCGCTTGATATGATAGAAGCAGTAGAGAGAAAGATAGAGCAGTTTATAGCTGAGCTTGGTGAGCAAGATACACTTTTGCTTTATGATAGATTGCCACACGGCAAGAGGCTGAGAGCCAAGCTTGTATTGAAAATAGCCGGCAGTAGTTTGCAATCAATTAAATTGGCGGCAGTCATTGAGATGATACATGCAGCGAGCCTGCTGCACGATGATGTGATAGATGATGCCTTTGTGCGAAGGGGCAAATCTTCGCTAAATGCAATTTATGGCAACAAAACAGCCATTATGCTCGGTGATGTGCTATATTCCAAGGGTTTCTATGAGCTCAACAATATAGACAAAGAGATAGCCAAAGTGGTATCAAATGCCGTCGTGCAGTTGAGTTTGGGTGAGAGAAGCGATGTGTTGCTCTCACAAAGTTTCAATCACGACAAAGATAGATATCTTCATATGATTTATCAAAAAACAGCCTCACTCATCGAAGCTACAGCTGAAGCAGCAGCGATTTTGGCGGGTAAAAATAGAGATACCTATAGACAGTATGGGCGAAATATAGGTATAGCTTTTCAGATGATAGATGATCTACTCGATGTGACTCAAAGTAGCGAGCAGCTTGGTAAGCCTGCTATGCATGATTATGAAGAGGGTAAGAGCACTCTACCGTTTATTTATCTTTATGAAGCACTAGATGATGATGATAAACTTAGGCTCAAAAGATTGCATGCAGTCATGCTCAAAGAGGAAGATCAGCAGTGGATATCGCTCAAGATGCAAGAGCATGAGATAATCCAAAAGTGCTTTTTGGAGGCAAAAGAGCTGACCGATGAAGCCATCGCACTGATGCAGCAAAATGGTGAGAGTGAGCTTGAGGATATTGCACGAGCGATGATAGAGAGGAGTTTTTGATGAATTATCAGGTGCTAAGCTTCAACTACAAAAAATGCGACCTTGATACCAGAGAGCAGATAGCATTCAAAGATGATGATGCTATCAAAAGATATCTCAATCTTTTGAATGAATTTGAATTTATCCATGAGGCGTATATAGTCAATACCTGCAACAGAGTTGAGATAGTTACCTCCTCTTCTGATAATATCTCCACTTACTATTCGATATTGGGATTGCTAAGCAAGACAACCGGAGC
>CAZVPN010000066.1:1465-7071 GCA_964628135.1 uncultured Campylobacterales bacterium | reverse complement strand
AAAAAATCCCTAACATACTCATAGCCGCTATAAAGTGTCAGTGCTACTGCTAGCCATAGTAGAGTGGTCGCACCTGGCCAGTGCATTAGTAGAAAGCCTATGGCGATCATCTGAACTACTGTTTTGACTTTGCCCATCCAACTGGCACTGATATCTATGCCTTCAGATATGGCTGAGACGCGAAGTCCTGTGATAAACAGTTCTCTTGTCAGTATTAGGTATATTGCCCAAGGGGAGGCGACTCCTTGCATCATTAGCCCCAAAAAGCCTGCAAGTGTGAGCATCTTATCAGCGAGAGGATCAAGGATTTTGCCCATTACAGTGATTTGATCAAAAGTCCTAGCTATATAGCCGTCAAAAAAGTCCGTAGCACTTGCGAGAACAAAGATAAAAGCTGCAAAGTAGTTGAGCCAACTTGGATGGATACCTTTGAAGACATCGGCATCTTGATTGACCAAAAAAAGATACATAGCAGGAGCCATAAGCAGACGGATAAAGGCAAGTAAATTTGGGATATTTAGATTTTTGTTTTTTTTCATAAAAGTCCCCATTTTTTGTATGCCTTAAGCTCCCATAAAGCCACCATGTTTAAAATACAACCAACAACCAATTATCTAAAAGTTGTCCCGCCATCCACGACGATTGTCTGTCCTGTTATCCAGCTGGCTTCATCTGTGCACAAAAAGTAGATTGAGCCTGCGAGATCCTCCGGTGTGCCCATTCTGTCCAGAGCTGAGCGTTTGATTGTTTCTGCTTTGACCTCTTCATAGTTGGTAAATGCTCTGAGGGCATCGGTTTCTATTGGGCCACCGCTTACTGCGTTGACTCTGATACCAAGTTCCCCTAGCTCTACTGCTGCATATCTTGCCATCGCTTCAACGGCAGCTTTATTGGTGCCGTGACCTGCGTAGTTTTCTATATATATGAGATTGCCTGTGGAGCTAAGGGTTACGATACTGCCACCTCCAACTTTTTGCATCCTCTTGGCTGCCTCTTGCGAGCCAGCTACAAAAGCTCCTACCGTAGCTGTGTAGATATTGAGTAGACCTTTTTTGGGGCGAAGTTTCATAAACTTTCCATATCCTCCTACTACCGGACGACCATAGATCATAGCGTTGCTTACAAAAAAATCTACTCGATCAAAATCCTGATCTATATCCTCAAAGAGAGACTTGAACTGATCCGTGTCCATTATATCCAGAGGGTATGCTTTTGCCTTGATTCCATATTCATTTTCTAATTCATTGGCAATTTTGTCAGCTGCATCCTTGTTGGAATTGTAAGTAAAGGCTACATTTACGCCATTTTGGGCAAATTTTTTGGCAGTAGCCAGTCCAATCCCTTTGGTTGCACCTGTTATTACAAGAGTTTTACCTTTCATGCTCGACATCTATTTTACTCCTACTACAGTATATTTTTTCATGATTTCTTCTATCTTTTTCATATTTTCTACACTTGGCTTGACCAGAGGCAATCTATACTCAAGTGTCGGGGTAAGACCTGCTATGTACATAGCTGCTTTGATTGGAATCGGATTTGATTCGCAAAAGAGCACTTTGTTGATGGCATACAGCTCATCATTAAGTGATTTTGCAGTTCTGAAATCCCCCTTGAGTGCAGCATGTGCGAGCTTGGCTTTGAGGTCAGGCAGTAGGTTTGCCGTGACAGATGTGATACCTTTGCCGCCGCTTGCCATAATAGGGAAATCTATAGCATCATCACCGCTAAAGACATAGAGATCAGGCACCTTCATAAGTAGCTCAACCGTCCTCTCTATAGAGCCTGTTGCCTCTTTGATACCGATGATATTTTCGACATCATTATAGAGTCTCTTGACGGTATCCGGTAAGATATCTACCCCTGTGCGACCCGGCACATTGTATAGCATAAATGGAACTTCTACAGCTGATGCTATAGCTTTGTAGTGCTGATATAGACCCTCTTGGGATGGCTTGTTGTAGTATGGACTTACTGAAAAAATAGCATCCACGCCGCAGCTTTGTGCGTGCTTGGCTATATCTATTGCTTCGTGGGTAGCATTGCTGCCTGCACCTGCAAGGACTTTGGCGGATGTGCCTTTGCAGACCTCTACAGCTATCTCTATACAGCGTTTGTGCTCATCGTGGCTTAGTGTAGCACTCTCACCTGTGGTGCCTACCGGACATACTGCATCGATGCCGTTTGCTATTTGTCTTTTGATTAGATCGGCATAAGTAGCCTCATCAAGCTGACCATTTTTGAATGGCGTAATCAGTGCCGTGGTGGCACCGGTAATATACTCAGACATTATTTTTCCTCAATATTAGAGTGGTTGATTTGCTGTTGTCAAAATATCTGTTGGCAACATCAGTTATTGTTTTGGGTGTTATTTTATCCAAATTTTCCTCATACTCAAGCAGTGGCTTCAAATCTCCTCTGATTAGGTATCCTCCATACAGGTCTGCAAGTTGCGATGAGCTCTCCAAAATATGGATAAATTCGCGTTTTGTATTGATCTTGATCTTCTCTATCTCAGCTTGAGTCAATTCGCCTCTTTTGAGCCTATCGATTTGCTCAAGCAGTGCACTCTCAAGCTCCTCTGCCGATATGCCCGGATTTGCGACTGCAAAAAATATAAAAACACCCGGATCGGTAAGCTCCATATTGTAGCCATAGACTTGGTTTGCTATCTTTTGTTTGCTGACAAGTTCATTTTGCAGCCAACTACTCTTGCCGGCACTCAAAAGCTCACTGATAGCCGATAGTGCCACCTGATCTTGATGTCTATAATCAGGTATTGAGTATGCTATGGCAATGGTTTCTGCTTCGTTATTGTCCTTGTGAATCTTGACTCTTTTGCTGCCATCTATTGCAGGTTCACTTGGGGCGTGTGGAGTGGATAGCGAGCAGGTGTGGGTTGGAGGATTGTTTTTGATAGAGCCGAAGTGCTTTTGTGCCTCTTTGAAGACAGTTTCAGGTTGGATATCTCCCGTGACCATCAAAACAGCATTGTCGGGTCTATAAAACTTTGCGTGAAACTCCCTGATATCATCGATGCTCCAGTTTTGGATATCCTCCATAAAGCCAATCGGTGTCCAGTGGTAGCTATGGCTGGTGTAGTGGGTATTGAAGAGGCGAAAATAGAGATAGCCTATCGGGTTATTGTCTGTTCTCCATCTTCGCTCTTCCGCTACAACATCTCTCTCTTTTTGAAACTCTTCATCGGTGAGATTGAGGTTTTGCATCAGTTCTGCATATAGCTCAAATGTCATAGAGAGATTGGCAGATGAAGTTTTGATGAAGTAGTGAGTGTAGTCAAATCCTGTAGAGGCATTATTGATGCCGCCGTGACTCTTGACAATACGATCAAATTCACCCTCTTTGAGATTTTTGGTAGATTTGAAATTCATATGCTCAAGCATATGAGCTATACCACTCTTGCCCATCATCTCATCTCTACTTCCTACCCTATAAAAAATATCAGTGCTAATAACACCCGAGTCGTTATCCATCGGAATAACCACAACCTCAAGCCCATTAGCCAACCTCTCACTATAATACTTCGGCAACACAGTCATAATTCTCCTAATAATCCAAAATTATTCTTCATTCATTCTTCACTATTCACCAATAACCAATAACTATTCATCATTCATTATTCACTCCCAAGTCCGCTCCAATAGCTTCACTGATATGAGTATAACCGTCTGCTTTGAGTAGCTCCACCAACCCCTCATTGATCTCCTTGAGCAGGTTTGGTCCATGATAAATAAAGCTGCTATATAGCTGCACAAGCGTGGCTCCGGCTTTGATGCGTCTGTATGCCTCTTGGGCTGAGTCTATCCCGCCTACAGATATGAGTAGAGTCTTGCCATGCAGCTCCTTGGCAATAGCCTTGAAGAGAGTATAGCTTTTCTCTTGCAATATTTTGCCGCTCATCCCTCCAAAGCTTTGTTTGTCAGGATCGTTTGAGAGTGTATAATCAATAGTAGTATTGGTAGCTATGATTCCTGCCGCACCGGCATCTACTGCACTACGGCACAAGTTTAAGGCATTTTCGACACTCATATCGGGTGCTATCTTGAGTAGCACTGGTTTATCCGTCTGCTCTTTGGCTATGGCAAAGATATCTTTGATAAACTGCTCATTTTGCAAATCTCTTAGACCGGGTGTATTGGGTGAAGATATATTGATGACTATATAGTCTCCCTGATCGCTAAATATTTCAAAAAGTTGCTTATAATCTCTTAAAGCTATGTTTTCAGGTGTGATTTTGTTTTTGCCGATATTTATACCTATTGGGTAGTCAAAAAAGTATAGCTTTTTGAGCTGTTCGAGCATATAGTCCGCCCCGCGGTTGTTGAACCCCATAGCATTTTGGAGCGACTCTTCTGACTTGAGGCGAAAGAGTCTTGGTTTTGGATTGCCATTTTGCGGCAGTGGAGTTACTGTGCCTATCTCCGTAAATCCAAATCCAAGTGCAGGAGTAGATAGGATATACTGACCATTTTTATCAAAACCTGCCGCTAAACCCACGGGATTGAGAAACTTTCTGTCAAATATCGTCTGCTCAAGCATAGGGTGAGTGTAGAAGTATCTATCTTTGAGATATCTCAGTGCAGGCGGGCAGTGTTTGATAGATCTTAGCCCGATGCTTGCCAAGTTGTGAGCACTCTCAGGTTGAAGCTTGAAGAGTATATTTTTGAGATTTTTGTATGTGATGATTGACAAATCTAATCCTTTACTATGATTGTTGTATTTTCTTTGCCGATCTCTTTAATAAGATTATATATCCTTCTGGCACTTTTTGGGTGGGTTCTTACGCAGCCATGTGATGCCGGATGACCAAGTCTGCTTATAGCCTCAGTGCCATGAATCGCAAACCCTCCATAGAAAAAAACTGACCATGGCATAGGTGAATTGTAGTATTTTTTTGAGTAGTGCATTCTCTCCAGACTTAATGGTTTGAATACGCCGGTTTTTGTCCAGTGTCCTCTCATTGCAGTAGATGATTTAAACGTATATAGCTGCTCCAGGTCTTTATAGACAAATATTCTCTGTATAGATTTGTCCACTACGATTTTGAGCTTTGATTTTGTGATAGGCAGAAGAGTTTTTGATTTGAAAAATAGAGTACTGTAGTCTTGTGGCAACGGTCCATCAATAGCTTTTGCTTCCAGATATGGTTTGTTAGTTATTGCATGTTTTGTGTAGCATTTTGGATCCAGTTCATTTGAGATCGCAGGGCTATTGTAAACGGGTCCAAAATATTCACCCTTCATTCTACCGTAGCTTGCAAGAGAGCGCTTGGAGGCCACCCATATGATCTTGTGTGTTTTCTTTCGGGCAGGACGGTAATGTCGTTTAAAATGTCTGTCTGAAAATATAGATAGCGGATTGGGGTGAGAATTGGCAGTCAGCTGTGTGACGCCGACAAACATTGCGAGCAATATAAGCAGTAGTTTGTTCTTGGATATCAATCCCATACTTTCTCCCATACTGTTCCATCAGTTGTATCCATAATAGATATGCCAATTTTTGAGATGTCATCTCTGATCTTGTCTGCTGTTGTGAAATCTTTGCTCTTTTTGGCTTGGTTTCTCTGCTCTATCAGCTGCTCTATCTTT
>CAZVPN010000066.1:0-1365 GCA_964628135.1 uncultured Campylobacterales bacterium | reverse complement strand
GAAATCTTTGCTCTTTTTGGCTTGGTTTCTCTGCTCTATCAGCTGCTCTATCTTTTTGACTGTCTCTTGATCTACTCCGATTTGAAAATACCTATATGGCTCTTTGCCGCCAAATCCTAGTAGCATATCTATATACTCAATGTTTGCTATGATCTCTTTTTTGAGAGCTTTATCTTTTGGGTTGCTATCGAGTGCTTCATTTGCTGATGCTATCATCTCATCTACTGCCGCCAATGCCACCGAGATATTGAGATCATCGCTCATAGCTTCAAGGAGCTTGCTCTTGAAGTCGGGATTTACCGCCGAGCCTTTACCGGGATAGACTCTCTTTTTGAGTCTGTATAGTTTGTCGAGTCGTTTTTTTGATGAGAGTAGATCCTCTTCGTTGAAGTTGAAATCATTGCGATAATGCACCCCGATTAGGTAGTGTCTAAGCACCTCTCCGTCATATTTGGCAAGTGCATCTTTGAGAAAAAAGCTATTTCCCAAGCTTTTGCTCATCTTCTCCCCATCTATCTGCACAAAGCCATTGTGCATCCAATATTTGGCAAGCTCTTTGCCGGTAGCACATCGACTCTGTGCAGCTTCATTTTCGTGATGAGGAAAGAGCAGATCGGCACCTCCGCCGTGTATATCGATTTGATACTCATCATTGCCTTCAAAATATTTATTGATCATAGCGGAGCACTCTATATGCCATCCGGGGCGACCGCTTGAGAACTTGGAGTCGAAACAGACGGTATCTGTCACCCCACAAGCTTTCCAAAGTGCAAAATCCTTGCTGCTGTGCTTTTCTAGAGTGTGAGCTATCCTGCTTCTGCTCTCATCGCTATCTGGCACTTTGTGTGATATGGTGCCGTATTTGCTATCTTTGGATGTATCAAAATATACATTGCCACTATCGGCACGATATGCATAGCCTTGCTCTATCAGCCTCTCTATCATCTCCTCCATTTCAGAGAGAGTCTCCGTGGCTTTTGGCTCAATGTCGGCTCTGGCTACACCTATTTGATCCATCTCATCGAGATATCTTTTGATGTAGTAGTCCGTGATCTCTTGCATACTTTTGCCGGTAGTTTGCATTTTGTTGATGATTTTATCATCCACATCGGTAAAGTTTTTGGCAAACTTGACCTTGTATCCAAGTGCACTAAGAGTTCGCCTAAGCAGATCAAAGCTCAAAGCACTCCTGGCATGACCCAGATGAGCATCATCATAGACAGTAGGTCCACACACATATATATTGGCTTCTTTGGGACGAATAGGCTCAAACGGCAGTTTTGTTTTTTTGGCAGAATCGTAGATGTGCATTGTTTATTCTCTATTTATTGTTTAGGCGAATTATATCAAAAAATTCTTCCAATC
>CAZVPN010000065.1:0-7507 GCA_964628135.1 uncultured Campylobacterales bacterium | reverse complement strand
CCATAAACTCCTTATCATTTTTCAAAGCTTCAATATCTATCTCTTCATTTTGCATATTCATCCTTTTATCATATTTCTTATACGACCTAAAGCATCTTTGGTAATCTCTTCATCATATACCAATGCCAGCCTTGCATATCCTCTGCCTTGATTCTCTCTGCCCAGGTATGAGCCAGGAAGCACTTTGAGATTGTAGTCTCTATAGAGCTCTTTGGTGAAGGCTATCTCATCATCTACCTCAAGCCATATATAAAATGTAGCCTTAGGGGGATTGATGCCCAATATCTCTTTGGCTAATTCAAAATTTCGTATATATTTTTTTCTAAATACCTCTACATGATCTTGCTCTTGCCAAGCTGCTGCAGCTGCATATTGCAATGGCAGAGGTGACGCACACCCTACATAGGTGCGATATCTCATATACTCTTTTAGGATATTTGCATCACCTGCGATGAAGCCAGATCTTAGCCCAGGAGCAGATGAGCGTTTGGAGATTGAGTTGATGGCCAGGATGTTTTTGAACTCATCATTGCCCACCTCTATACTAGCTTGTAAAATAGATGGCAGAGGCTTGTCAAGATACAGATCAATATAGCACTCATCATTGAGCAAAACAAAGTCAAACTTCAAAGCCAACTCTACCCAACTCTTCAAAGCATCCATCTCCATGACTGATGATGTTGGATTGTTTGGGGTGTTCAGTATCACCAAATCTACATCGGACAACTCTCTCTCATCTATTTGAGGCAAAAAGTTATTATCACTTTTTAGATCCAAATGAATTATCTTGGCACTGCTTGCTTTGGCTGCTCCCTCATATATCTGATAAAAGGGATTTGGAAAAGCCATTGTCGCATCATCTCTGCCGGAGAGTAGAAATTGAGGGAAATTAAAAAGCAACTCTCTCGTGCCAAATGTTGGAATGATTTGATCATTATCCAGATCCAACCCAAAACGCTGCTTGAGATAACTAAGCATCCCATCTCTCAAGACTTGCTCTCCTGATGTTTTTGGATATTTATTTAGTAAATGTGCATACTCATTGAGAGCATCCAAGATAAATTGCGGTGTCTCAAACTGCGGTTCGCCTATAGTCAGACTAAGAGGAGTATAATCTTCATTGGGCTCAATATCGCCAAGCAGAGCATTTAGTTTTTCAAATGGATATTTCTCAAAATCTATCATCTTGCCAGCCAATTTATAATTTGATTTTGCAGACTACTACCCTTCCACTTCTCTCGTCCATTATACAAAATCACTACACTATATAGCCTGTGTGAACTTTTGGACAATACATAGCCTGCTATATTTTTGGCGTCATTGAGAGTGCCTGTCTTCATCCATGCCCTGCCTCTTGCGATAGAGTGTCTGAAGCGTCTTTTGATTGTGCCGTCAATTCCTGCAATAGATAGGGCTTTTCTCCATCTGGATCCAAATTTTTTATTTGCACTATCAAGCAGTCTTGACAAAGCTATACTATTGACCCTCGAAGCTCTGGAGAGTCCACAGCCATTATCAATCTTTGCATACAAATTACTAAGTCCGTTATGCGAAAGGATATACTTCTCTGCCGCTCTGCCTTTTGACAATGTTGCCGGCGCGCCATAAAGTTTGGCACCAAGAAGCAGCATAATATGCCTCGCATAGAGATTGTTGCTCTTTTTAAGTGTTTTTGCAATAATTTTAATTAATGATCTCGAACGATGGGTAAAAAGTGCCTTAGCTCCTTTTGACACCTTTCCCAATCTTAAAAATCCGTGATATCCAATGCCATCTTTTTTGAGCTCACTTACAAATGTATAGTAAAAGCTTTTATAGGAGTGGGTCATAAGCTTTCTTATATATCTTGGGCGACACTTGGTAGAGATTGTTCCGGAAACCGTGATTCTTGGGACTCCATCGCCAGTGTTAACCAAAACTTTTGGCCATGCTCTACTGCCTTTGCAACTCTCTGTTGTAGAGACAATTTTATTGACAACCTTATAGCTTCTATCGTTTGCAGACTTGTATACATTTACTCTGTTACCATTTGATTTCACAATTACCGTGATCATATGATCATTAAACATTATAGCATCCGGCATAGCATTGTATTCACTGAATTTATTTTTATCAAATCCCGAACTTACCCTATCAGGTGTACCAAAAAAAGTTCTGTCAAGCACTATATTGCCATCAATTGATTTAATACCCAATCGTCTAAGTTTATAAACCATGCGTCTAACATCTGAACTTGAAAGAGTGGGGTCCCCATAACCTTTAATTATCAAATCTCCATGTATCACTCCTTTGGAGTATTTACCTCTATAGTAAACTCTTGTCGGCCATCTGAAATTTGGTCCAAATTCGAGTAGTGAACTGTATGTTGTAAACAGTTTCATTACTGAAGCAGGTTTACGAATTGTACCGGCATTATGAGATACAAGAGTATTTCCATTGTGTAAATCTTTAATCAATACACTTACTTGTGATGGATCTATCTTGTTTTTAGCTATCATATTGGACACGACATTGCTCATGGTTGAAGCATAAAAATATTCAGCAAAAAACAAAAAGATAAAAACTATTCTCACAAACTCCTTCCCCCTAAATATGACTTTATAGCGCTATCTAATCTTTTCATAGCTTCCTCAAGAGTATTCTTGTCTGTAGCTATATTCAAACGCATAAATCCACTACCTGCTTCACCAAAACTTATTCCGCTGTTAAGTGCTAATTTTGCATGATTGACAAAAAGATCGATCAATTTATCATCATTTAGATTTAATGCTCTACAATCAAGCCATATCAAAAATGTAGCATCATGCTTATGTGGTATAATTTCAGGAATATTTGTTGATAAAAACTCTTTTACATAACCGGCGTTTTCTTGCAGTTGCACTTTGATATCCTCAAGCCAATCTTTGCCCTGAGTATAGGCGGTTTGAGCAGCAACCAAGCCAAAAGGATTGCCATGTTCTAGCCCAGTCAGGCTATGCTCTTTGATGTAGGCATCCCTAATCTTTCTGTTTGGGATAATTACAAAAGAGGTATTTAATCCTGCTATATTAAAAGTTTTTGACGGAGCATGCAGCGTGATAGTGATATCCTTAGCCTTCTCTATCATTCCTATTGGTATATGTTTTTGATTGAATACAAAGTCACTGTGTATCTCATCAGAAACTATTATCACATCTTCTGCCACACATATATCTATCATTTTTTGCAGATCATCTTTGCTCCATGCACGAGTTGAAGGATTATGTGGCGAACACAATAAAAACATTTTGGCATCTTTGGCTTTAATCCTAAAGTCATCCCAGTTAACTTCTGTTTCACCATTTTTAAACAAAAGTCTATTTTCCAAAACAGTGCGCTTTTGCTGATTTACTGCTTTGGTAAATGGTGGATATATAGGTGTCTGTATCAATATGCCATCACCCTTTTTGCTAAAGGCCCTTATCGCAAGATTGATCGAGACTACTACACCATGCTCCGGAACTATCCATTCACGCTCTATATCCCAGTCAAATTCATTCTTATACCATTTTATGATACTGTCAAAATATGAATCTTCATACAATGTATAGCTGTATATGGGATGTTGAGCTCTTTTTAGTATGGCACTTTGAATAGGTTCTGCTACAGGCAGATCCATGTCGGCCACCCACAACGGGAGCAGATCGTCTCTACCAAATCTACTCTTCATGCCATCATATTTTATAGCTCCCGTTCCCTTGCGTTCAACTTTTTTAATTTTAATCAATTTAGAAGATCTCCTCTTCTTTGGTAGTCTCTATCAGACTTACGATAAGCGTATAGACATTTGCTACTACTGCACCTATTACAAGACCGATTGACAAGCCATTTGCATGATAAAAATACATTGCAAAAAATGCCGGGATTAGATGCAGGTCTGCTACTAATGATCCTGCCAAAAGCTCAGCTGAGAGGATATTTCTCACACCTATTTTGAGCAGAGTGGAGACCATATTGATACTTCCTGCCAAAAACAGAGCAAACAAGGAATCCTCATACAAAAAACCAACACTAGTAGTCAAACTCATCAAAGTAAAAAATATATAAAAAACCTTACCCCATCTCATAAACAACCTCCCTTAAATTATATCTCTATCTCTAACCTACAACCTAACCCTAATCCCTATAACCTACAACCTAAAACCTAACCCCTAATTAAACCCTAAACAGTCCCTTGCTCATACATAGCACGCATCTTCTCTTTCTCTTTTTCTCTCTTGAGTTTTTCTGCCTCTTTTGCTCTAAAATCTTTGACATTGAAACCAAACCACATCAATATCGGTGAAGCAATAAAAATCGATGAGTAGGTTCCCACAATAATACCTACCAAAAGAGTAAAGCTAAATCCATTGATAATCTCACCACCAAATAGATAAAGTGTCAAAACAACAAAAAATGTTGTCAAAGAGGTAAGTGTGGTTCTAGATAGTGTTCTTGTCACAGACTCATCTATGATGTCTGATAGATTTGGATTTTTTATCTTTCTTATACCCTCTCTGATACGGTCAAATACGATAATCGTATCATTCAAGGAGTATCCAAGAAGTGTCAACAGTGCTGCAAGTATATCAAGATTGACCTCGACGTGAAATAGTATAAGTGCACCTATGGCGATACTGACATCATGTACCAAAGCAAGCACAGATGCCACGGCAAATCTCCACTCAAACCTTACCGATACATATATCAATATGCCGATGATTGAAAGCAGCATAGCCATAAGACCTTTCTGTCTAAACTCTGCGCCTATACTTGCGCCGACTATATCTACTCTTCGCACCTCTAACTTGCCGGTATCTTTCAGAAGCTCTTTGACCTCAGCCCCTATATCTTTTTTGACAGATTTTGGGCTGCTTTTGATTCTGATTATCACCTCACTGTCACTGCCAAATTTTGTTACACTTGCATTTGCGTATAGTTTGTTTTTTTTGAGGTCTTTTCTGATTTGTGCGATTGGTGCCTCTTTGTCATATTTGATCTGCACAAGCGTTCCGCCTGCAAAGTCTATACCATAGTCAAACCCTTTGGTAAAAAGCAATACCCAAGAGGAGAGCACCAATATCAAAGAGAGAGTTCCGAAATATTTAGCCTTTGACATCAATTTGATAGGCTGTTTATAGTTGAATAGTTCCATTAGGCATCTCCTACTTTGATACCAAACCATCTATTTAGTTTGGTTTTTGATATTTTTGGCAATAGCATCTCATATAAACCATGAGTGCCCAATATGGCAGTCAGCATAGATGCTAAAATACCTATACTCATAGTTATCGCAAAGCCTTTGATAGGTCCTGTTCCATAAGCATATAGCACCACGGCTGATATCAGAGTAGTGACATTGGCATCCCAAATTGCTGTAAATGCATTTGAGTATCCATCCTCTATAGCTTTGGCGACAGATTTTCCCTCTCTAAGCAACTCTCTAATACGCTCATTGATAATAACATTTGCATCCACAGCCATACCGACCGTAAGCACAATACCCGCCATTCCCGGCAGCGTCAGCGTAGCACCAAACAGAGCCATAACTGCTATGATCAAAAAGAGATTGGCAATAAGAGCTATATCGGCTATCACACCGGCATATCCATAATAAAACACCATAAATATAAATACCAAAACAAATCCAAGAGCCAATGCAAACTCACTGGCAGCAATACTGTCTGCTCCCAAACTTGGTCCTATACTTCTTTGCTCCTTGATATATACAGGAGCAAGCAAGGCACCTGAGCGAAGGGCTATTGCTATATCTTTGGTTTCATTGACTGTAAAGTTACCCGATATTTGACCGCTTCCTCCACCAATTCTCTCATTGATATGCGGTGCAGTGTAGACTTTATTATCAAGCACTATTGCCATTCTGGCTCTTGTTTTGTATGCCTTTCCTGAGAAGTCACCAAATATCCTTGCACCCTCACCGTTGAGCTTAAAGGTTATGATAGGCTGATTATTCTTGTCAAATACCGCTTTGGCATCAGTGAGCATAGAACCGTCAAGTATAGGTATCTGTTTGAGAAGATATTTTTCATCCGGCTTTTTCACATCGGGTAAAATTATATCTCCATACTTTTTTGCCTCTTGTGAACTCATTGTGGTCACTCTTGCGGCTCTACTCTCATCTACAGCCATCATAAGCAAGTGTGCCGGGCGGGCGATTAACGCCTTGATGCGGTTTTCATCGGCTTTTGTCTTGATACCGGGTACTTCGACAAGTATTTTGTCTTTGCCCTGCTTTGCTACTGTAGGCTCAGCCAATCCAAATTGATCAAGTCTGTTTCTGATAGTATCTACAGCTTGAGTGATAGCATTTGCTTTGGTTCTCTCTGCCTCTTCCGGTGTGATAGAAATAGAAAACTCCGATCCATTCCTTGTTATATTCACCCCTTTAAGGTCACCGCTTAGCCACTGCTTGATCTTGGTATACTCATCATCATCAAGAGCGGTAAATCTAATCTCTCCGGCATCGCTGTCTATATGGAGATTATCCACGGTAGCATCATTTTTGTCAAGTATATATTTGACCGTTCCTGAAATCGACTTGAGCCTAGAGACAAGCGCCTCGTCAGTCTTGACCCCAAGCAACATATGAAGTCCGCCTTGCAAATCAAGACCTAGTGTGATCTTTTTGCCACTTTTGCTATTTGTCAGTGATGGGATAGAAAATATCACTCCAAACAAAAAAGCAAAAATAAATATCACAACCCTATAATTGAGTCTACTTAACATTAATTGTATCCTTTATCTAATCTATCTTGCGTGCCACATATGCACGATCAAGTCGGACGGTAGTAGTATCACTCAGTTTGATTTTGATAAAATCCTCTTCAGTCTTGATCACTTCGGCATAAAGTCCGCCATTGGTGACTATCTTGTCACCTTTTTTGAGAGAATCAATCATCTCTTTGTGAGCTTTTTGCTGTTTTTGTTGCGGTCTTATGAGTAGAAAATAGAAGATCACAAATAGTAATAGTAGAGGCAATAGCCCTTGTAAACCTTGAGACATTAGGAATCCTTTGATGTTTAAAATTGGCAAATATTTTACCACTTATAGTATAACAATGGGCTTTTTGATTTCAATTGTGGGATCTTTGTTTATCTATCTTGCCTACTTCAACTTTTCAAATCCCTTGATAGAGACCATCCTGGCTTTGCTCTTTTTTTGGTATCTTTTGAAATCCGATAGCAAAATATGGTTTTGGAGTGGCTTTTTTATCTCTATATGGTGGTTTTGGTGGATAGTTATTAGCTTTCGCTATTATCATATGAATTGGGCGATACCTATAGGATTGATCTCGGTCGCTTTTATCTATGGAGCTATCTTTTATCTCATATCCGCCATATCAGGATACATAGCTAAAAGTGTTTTGGCAAAAAGCTCAAATTCAAACACTCAAAACTCAATACTACTCAAGGCACTAGGGCTTTTGATACTAAGCTATATTCACCCATTTAGCTTTGATTGGTTCAAGCCTGAGCTTATGTTTGTCCA
>CAZVPN010000064.1:3139-7747 GCA_964628135.1 uncultured Campylobacterales bacterium | reverse complement strand
GAGTAGTTGACAAAGAGCAAAAACGCAGAGATATCGCTGAAGCTTCCAAGGAGTTGTTGCTTGAGAAAGGGATCAAAAATATCAATGTAGCAGATATTGCCAAAGCCGCAGGTGTCGGCAAAGGGACTATATATGAGTATTTTGATAACAAAGAGGATATAGTTCTTGAGATTATGTGCTCATTTTTGGATGAGTATAAAAGAGAGATAGATGCTTTTATACAGAGCGATATATCTACTAAAGAGAAGCTTTATGGATTTTTGTATGGCAAGTTTGAGAGGTTTAATCTCAGGCAGGTAAATATATTTTTGGAGTTTACGGCAATACTCTTGACAAGCCAGGATGAGAAGTTTAAAAAGCAGTACAAAGTGGTCAAAGAGACCTTTGCACAGACTCTAAACATGATATTTGAAAATGCAATAGTGCAGGGTGAATATATAAATGAGGCGATTGATTATATAGATGTGGTGCAGGCATTCAACTTTAATCTCGTCAAAGATTATGTAGTAGCTGATATCGATATCAAGAGCAAGATAGATAATTTTGTAGAACTGACAGACAAATTACTAAGGAGAAAAAAGTGAGAAGAGTAATAGTAGCTTTCATCATACCGTTTGTAGCTCAAGCGAATGATCTAAGAGATTATATCAGACATATACACAAGAGCGATCTTTATAGATCCAAGAGCTATTCGGTAATGGCAAAAGGCAGCGAGATAGATGCTGTCAAATCCAAATATCTGCCTACTATAGATATAGGCGCCAGTTATAACTATAACGACCCCGTCTCTATACCAAAATCACCGGACAAAACAGCAGTAGCTTTTGCCAAGATATCTCTGACTCTATTTGATGGTGGTATCAAAAGTTATCAGATACTCTCTAAGGAGTATGAGCGAAGCAGTGCTGAGTTTGAGAGGCGAGCTTTTGCCAAAGATGCCGCCCTTAATGTCACCAAGAGCTATTTTGGTATCTTAAAGCTCAGAGCACTGCTAAGGGCACTGAGAGTCAGGCAAGGAGAGATCAAAGCCCAACTAAATAGAGTAGAGAAGTTTTATAAAAGCGGTATAGCCAACAAGGATGATCTATACAGACTCAAGGCAGCTTACCAAGAGAGTAGATACAATATAGAAAACACCAAACAGATGCTACTCAGTGCCAAAGAGGGGCTAAAGCTACTCAGTGGGCTAAGTGTAAACTCTATCAAAGAGGTTAGATTTGTCACCCCAAAAAGGACAAGGTTTAGAGTAAGCGACCAAATAAGAGCACTAAGAGAAAAATCAAAAGCGGTAGGTGAGAGTGCAAATATGGTAGCAGTATCAAACTATCCCAAAGTAATGGTAAGCGATACATATAAAGTTTTGAAGTATCCTGATTTTCCAGCCTCATCCAAGCTGATAGATCATCAAAATACACTCTCTGTAAATCTAAATATGAGACTATTTGACGGCGGGAGTGCATCTGCTCAGAGTGAGTCCATTAGATACAACCAGTTGGCACTTGAGTCACAGATTAATCATCTAATCAATCAACAAAAGATGAATTATAAACTTGCCAAAGAGAATCTAAAAACACTAAGAGTCAATATAAATAGTACACTGAGTGCTCTCAAGGCAGCAAATATCAACTACAAAAAGATGAAAGCAAACTATGAAAATGGGCTTATTGACAATACAGCCTATCTCGATGCACTTTCGCAAAAAACAATGGCATATGCTAGATATAAACAGACCATATATGAGCTTGAGATTGCCAAGGCAGTTTTGTATCATTATGCAGGAGCAAGCTTAGTAAATAAAATCAGGAGAGTAAGATGAAAAGGGTAATTGTTGGCTTAGCTTTAGTTTTATCTTTTGTGCAGGCCGGGAAAATTTATGCTACATTTGATGTCAAGGCTGCTAGAAGTGCCAATTTGGCTTTTAGTGCCAATGGTATAGTCAAAAGTGTCAATGTAGATATCAACGATGTGGTCAAAAAGGGAGATATCCTTGCAGAGCTAAGCAATGATGATATGAAAGCCTCACTAAAGGCAGCCGAGATATCTTTGAAATATGCCAAAAAAGATTATGACAGGCAGCTTAGCGTCAAAGATGTGACCAATCAGGCGATGCTCGATAAGTTTGCTATGAGATATGAGAGCACACAGGCTCAAGTAGCTATCAAAAAGGCATTTTTAGACAAGACTATACTAAAAGCACCATTTGATGGAATAATAGTATCAAAAAATATAGAGGTTGGCGACTCTGTCAGTGCCGCTAGACCGATGGTGCTGTTTCAGATAGAGTCAGTCGGCAAAAATAAGTTAATACTCAAGATTGATCAAAAATATTTTGGAACAGTCAAAAAGGGCAATATATTTGCATATAAGATAGATGGACAAAAGGAGTATAAAAGTACAAAAATTACCAAGGTTTACAAAACTATAGATCCAAGATCCAGAACATTTGGTGCAGAAGCTATGGTGGATGGATTGGCTTCCGGGCTATTTGGCGATGGATATATAGAGAGCGGAGAGTAGTATGTATAAATTGGCTATCAATAGACCTATTGCAACATTGATGTTTGTGTTGTCTCTGTTGCTGTTTGGTTTTATGAGTTATCAAAAGATTCCATCAGCACTGCTGCCCAATATTGATTTTCCACTAGTGACTATCAAAACTATATACCCAGGAGCTGATGCCAAGACAATAGAGTCGGAGGTGACCCAAAAGATAGAGGAGGCAGTATCTTCTATCGGTGGTATTGACTCTATAATGTCAACTACAAGTGACAACTATAGCGTGGTGACGGTCAAGTTTGATCTAAAAAAAGATATAGAAGTAGCTGCAAATGATGTCAGAGACAAAGTCTCCTCCGTCAATCTGCCAAAAGACGCCAAAAAACCGCTTGTAAGTAAACTTGATACAGCCGGTGCCCCGATCATAAATATATTTTTTAGCGTTAATAAGGGTGATCTAAAGGGGTTGATGGGTTTTGTGGATCTACAGGCAAAACCTGCCATTGAGAGAGTAGATGGCGTTGGAAATGTTAGAGTAGTCGGCTTTAGAGAAAAAGAGATCAAAATCTATCCAAAACTCAGAGAGTTGAGCAAGCATCATCTAAGCGTAGCCCAGCTCAATGCACTGATAGCTGCTAACAATATCAAATTAAGCAGTGGCAAGATAGTCGATAGCAAAAATGAGTATATTCTCAAAGTTGATGCAGACTCAAAAAATGCCAGAGAGCTTGCAAATCTTGTTGTGATGCCGGGTGTCAAGCTTGGTGATTTGGCAAATGTCAAAGAGGTGCTCAAAGATCCGGATACCTTCTCTACTCTAAATGGCAAAATGGGAGTGAGTATGGAGGTCCAAAAGGTCTCCGGCACCAATACGCTCAATATCATCAAAAACATCAAAAAGGCAATACCCTCTATCAAAGAGATGGCAGGAGATGACTATAATATCAAGATCACTCAAGATACCTCACCTTTCATTATCCACTCACTTGATGATGTGGTTTTCGATCTGATCTATGGTGCTTTGTTGGCAGTTATAATAGTCTTGCTCTTTTTGAGAAATTGGACGATTACTATAGTCTCAGCCTTCTCAATCCCGATTGCGATATTGGGAACTATCGCCTTGATGTATGTGGGTGGCTATGAGTTAAATAAAATGTCTCTAATAGGTTTGACGCTGGCTATCGGTATCATTATCGATGACGCGATCGTGATACTGGAGAATATCGCCAAAAAACTTGAAGAGGGGATGGATAGATTTCACGCAGCAGTAGAGGGAGCCAAGGAGATGGCTTTTCCAGTCGTAGCTATATCGGCTATGCTGCTTTCGGTCTTTGTTCCGGTGGCAAACATGAGTGGAATTGTCGGTAAATTCTTTGAGAGTTTTGCTATCACTGTTAGCTTTGCGATCGCTATTTCATATTTGGTTGCTATGAGCTTTATTCCAAGCATTAGTGCAAGAGTGCTAAGCACCAAACAGAGCTGGTTTCACAGGGTCACTGAGCCTATACTCGCATCGATAGATGGAGCTTATGTAGCAATAATCAAATTTTTGCTTAGGTATAAGTGGATCACTTTGATATTTGTTTTTGCTATTGTGGTAGCTTCACTAAGACTTTTTCCAAGTATCGGTATCGACTTTATCCCCAAAGAGGACAAGGCTGAATTTCAAGTGGCTATCACCGCCAAGCCAGGTACTTCACTACAAAGTATGATAGACAAGGCTGAGGTGGTGGATAAGCTTGTGCAAAAAAACAAAAATGTCGCCTTCACCACACTAAGTGTCGCATACACACAAACTAAAGACAAAAACAAAGCCCAAATCTATGTCAAACTCAAGCCAAAAGCAAAAAGAGCATTGACTCAAGAGGATATCATCAACAAAACAAGAGATGCCATAAAAAAGGCAAGTTTCAAGGATATGAAGATAGTGGTAGCAGGTATTCCGACAGTCAAGGGTGTAGGTGTTACCGTGCCGTATCAATTGATCATAAAGGGTGATAACTATAAAGAGCTACTCAGGGCAAAAGATAATATCGTAGCATACCTATCTAAGAAAAAGGGTCTTGTGGATATAGATACCAATATTGATGATCCAAAACCGCAGATTGATAT
>CAZVPN010000064.1:0-3039 GCA_964628135.1 uncultured Campylobacterales bacterium | reverse complement strand
CAACCAAAGATATATCACTACGACAGACAAAGAGAGATTATGATCTCAGCAGATCTCAAAGGCATAGCCCTAAATGAGGCTACAGACTACACAAATGCCAAGATCAAAGAGCTTTTGCCAAAAGGTGTCACATACAAATATAGCGGATTTGCTGATGAGATGGGCAAGACTATGCATTCATTTGCCAGTGCACTATCCATTGCCGTGACGCTTATGTATATTATCTTGGCGGTGCTGTATGAGTCTCTTTTGCAGCCAATCATCATTATGATTACGCTGCCGCTTAGTATCACCGGTGTATTGCTCGCACTCTATCTAAGTGGTCACCCTTTTAGTCTGTTTGTAATGATTGGATTTATGCTACTTATGGGAATGGTGGGCAAAAATGCCGTGTTGGTAGTGAACTTTGCCAATGAAGCGATCGAAAACGGCAAAGATGTCACAACGGCTCTGATAGAGGCGGGCGAGAAGAGGCTAAGACCTATTTTGATGACTACAACAGCTATGATATTTGGAATGATCCCGTTGGCAGTAAGCCACGGTTTTGGAAGCGAGACCAAATCCCCAATGGCAATAGCCATCATAGGAGGACTCATAGGCTCAATGATACTCACACTTCTGGTAGTGCCTATATTTTACCGATTGCTATACCCTATAGATAGATTCTTCAGAAAATTCTATGAAGGCAAGATCAAGGAGTAGTCCTTGCTTGTCGATAATTATTTACCGTGATATATCTCTTTGGCTTCTTGGATTTTTATATTGTTGGATTGATTGCTTTTTGAAGGCTATCGCATTCACTATGTATCTTGGCAGCTAGGACATATACCCTTGATGGTAATATCGTCTATTTCGTAGCCTTTTAGCTGGATTTGTAGGTTTTTATTGATACATTGTATTGTGTTGCAATGAGTGCAGATGAAATGTGCATGGGCTGTTTGATGTGATAGTTCGTAGTATCTTTTTTTGTCATTGGATTCAAGGCTTCTGATGATGCCGTACTCTTCAAACTTGATGATATTTCTATAGAAAGTTGCTTTGTCCATAGATATTTTATTTTTGATATCTTCATAGGACACTGGGCATGTAGCATTTTGGAGTAGTTTTAGGATCTGTTCTCTTGCCGGTGTTGTTTTGAGTGGTGTTCTTTTTAGCATCTGTATCCCCGCATTATCATTGCAACTAAGTCGCATTTAAGAGAACTCCTTGTAGTATTCTGATGCAACTAAGTCGCATAATATTATTATAAAAACTCTTAGAGGAAGCAAAATGAAAAAGATAGCACTGGCAATGTTGTTTGCAACAGTATCGATATTTGCAAAAGTAAATGCAGTAGTAAGTATATTGCCCCAAAAGACATTTGTCGAGGCAATAGGTGGAGAGCATGTCAAAGTCACTACCATGGTATTGCCCGGTCATGAGCCTCATAGCTATGAGCCAAAGCCAAGTCAGATGAAAGTGTTGTCGGATGCAGATATATACTTCTCTATAGGTGTAGAGTTTGAAAATAGCTGGCTTGATAAATTTCGTTCACAAAACAAAAATATGCTTATGGTCGATAGTGCAAAGGGCATCAAGCGAATGAAAATGAGTGCACATCATCATGAAGAAGAGAGCAACAAAAATAAAGAGCACAATGAACATAGCGGTTTGGATCCTCACATCTGGCTAAGTCCATCCAATGTCAAGATAATCGCAAAAAACATATACGATGCACTCATCAAAGCTGATCCAAACAATCAGAGTGATTATCAAAAAGGTTATGAGGAGTTTTTTTCCAAGATAGACAAAACCGACAAACAGATCAAAGAGATCTTAAAAGATGTCAAGCCAAAGAGCAAATTTTTAGTATTTCATCCGGCATTTGGTTATTTTGCCAGAGAGTATGATTTGGTGCAAGTCCCGATTCAAACAGAGGGCAAAGAGCCAAAGCCAAGAGAGCTGATTCATATTATCAAAGAGGCAAAAAAAGATAATGTCAAAGCTATTTTTGTAGAGCCTGAGTTTTCAGACAAAAGTGCCAAGATCATAGCCAATGAGATAGGAGTCAAGGTGATAAAATTCTCACCGCTCAATCCAAACTGGTCACAAAATCTAATCAAAATAGCCAAGGCAATAGCCGGCAAGTAACGTGTAATCAAGTATACCAAGATCTATGATCTATAATTTAGGAATATGCCAATCGCTTTTGTATGCATGCATTCTAAGTGCTATCGCCAAAAGAAACAGTGCAACAAGAGTGAAGTTATTTGCGAGATTTATTTTTTCTAAAAGATAAATAATAATACCTACGCTAAGTGCTATGATGCCATAGAATCCCCCCTTTAGCACATATGGTATTTGGTTGATGAGTATATCTCTGAATATTCCTCCGCCAATCGCTGTAATGAAAGCGATTATTGCTACACCTGGCAAATTGAAGCCATGATTGTATGCCAAGAGCGCTCCGGATATAGAGAATGATACCATTCCTATAGCATCAATAAAAACAAACAAAGGTTTGGAGATAGTATCATGGTTTAGCTCTCTTCTTAGAAGCAGTAGAGCAGTGACTACAATGATAACTGTTGTAGATGGTGCAAGGTAAATGAAGGTTGTCGGGGTTTTGTTAAGTATGATATCTCTTGTGATACCACCGCCGAGTGCAGTCAAAAATGCGAGTATATAGATACCCAACATATCAAGTCTATTTCGTCTAGCGATATAAAAACCGCTGGCACTAAAAGCAGCTATGCCTATAAACTCCGCACTTTCAAGTATCATTGGATGAAATTAGTGATTGAGTATCTGCTTGAGGAATAGCTGTAATCTGTCGCTTTCTGGATGGTTGAAGAATGTCTCTGGATCATTCTCCTCTACTATCTGTCCGGCATCCATGAAGATCACTCTGTCTGCTACTTTTCTAGCAAAGCCCATTTCATGTGTGACGGTAACCATTGTTTTGCCCTCTTGAGCAAGAGAAATCATGACATCCAAAACTTCACCGATCATCTCTGGGTCAAGTGCTGAGGTAGGCTCATCAAATAGCATAATATCGGG
>CAZVPN010000063.1:0-7922 GCA_964628135.1 uncultured Campylobacterales bacterium | reverse complement strand
TTTGGAAGAAATGTCAATCTCAACTCGGCATACGGGTGGGATCATGGCAATTTGCAAAATCTGTATGTGATAGGCGGCAAAAAATACTTCACTCACCAAGGCATAGTAGGAGAGACTGTATTGGATGTTACCGGCAAGCTAAATAGACTTTGGCTCAAGCCAAAAGATGGCACATATACATTTGAGCCTCTAAGCATAGCAGCGACGATATACAAACTCTACGGGATAGAAAATCCAAATGCACTGACCGGAGGCAATTATCCTCCTGTCAATGTTTTATCTTGATCAGAGCCACCATCTTACGGTGATAGGTCCTGCATGGTAGACGCCATCCTTATGATGATCTGCTCTATGATGATCTACTCTGTGGTGTCTGTGGTGTCTGTGGTGTTTAATCGGTTTTCTTTTTGGGATCTCAAAACCATACAGTTTGGAGTTTGCCGGCATATAGTATAATCTATCAAATACCCCTTTGCCTCTGACTCTATCTCGGTAACCATAATATCTATCATAAGCATAGAACTCACCATCGAAAAAGAATCCATACTTGTTAAAATATCCATAGTGATAACCATACTGATCGTTGAACTCTGCACGATCAAATCTATACGCTAGATACCAGCCTCTTTTGGTATATTTATAGCCGTGCTGCTTGATTATATCTTTGGTATATCTATCATCCCAATCATCTCTATATCTATCGTCTCTGTATCTATATCCTCTGTCATCACTCCATCTGGCTTCAAGATGTGTACGATATGTATCAACATCACCTACTCTTCTTTGACTATAAGCTCTTCTTGGAGCTGTTGCTTTGAAGTTTTTGTATCTTTTGTATTCGCTGATACTTTTGAAATGTCTGCTAAGTGGAGCAGTCAATTGACGATCCAATCTTTTGATCTTTTTTTGGCTCATTGGCTCTTTTGGTTGGGTAGAAGCTTGTGTGCTTACAGTCGCTAGTATTGCTATTGCTATGGCTGAAATAATCTTTCTCATCTGAAATCCTTTCTTTGCTGTTTTTCCCATTGGGATACCGAAGTATAAAAAGATTTCGTGAAGATATTGTGGGGCAATTGGGTAGTAATTGTGAAGATAACAAGAAGGATCAAGCCTCCACGGCAAGCTCCTCCTCCATATAGGCACCTAGCTCTTCTTGAGCCTCTTTGACAAACATCTCTCCTACGCAGATTTGACTCTCTATAATCACATCTGCAAGTTTGCTTTTGATATGTAGCTCCAAAGGTCTATTACCGGGGTGCTTTTGGGCTAAGCACATCAAATCCTCTGCGATTTTTGGATCCGGCATAAGGTTTAGAGCCAATATTACAGGCTCCTCTTTTTCTGGCTCTACCGTGTGTCTATGCTCTTTTTTGAGTTTGACCTTCTCTTTGCGTGCATCTTTGAGTGTCTCAATTTTGAGGATATTCATACGGGTAAATTTATCATCTTTGCTAATTTTGACCTTGAATGCTATCGGCTTGGTGGTATCAAACCCCTCTTCTAAATCTTTGAGACGATTTTCAAATAGCATCAACTCAAAACTACCGTGTAAATCCATCACATTGGCTATTCCAAATTTATTGCCCTTTTTGCTGATCTTTTCAGTGATATCCTCAATCTTGCCTATCAATAGAGCCTGTGAACCATCTGCTAAATCATCTATCTCGGAGCTGAGTGTATAATTGATCTCATCAAGCGTATCGCGATACTTATCTAGCGGGTGACCAGAGACATAAAAGCCCAAAGACTCCTTTTCCATCTGGAGTATCTCCATTGGCTCAAACTCATCAAGCTCCTTAAGATCCAACTTGACATCCGTCATTCCCTCTTCACCACCAAAAAGAGAACCCACTACATTTCTCTTGGCGTCACCTGCTCTTTTGATAGCTTCTACAATCTCCTCTATTTGTGCAAGGAGTGATTTTCTAGAGTATCCAAAGCTATCCATAGCACCGGCTTTGATGAGCGATTCGATCACCTTTTTGTTGACTTTGCTACCATCTACTCTGGAGACAAAATCTGAAAGATCTGCAAAATCACCCTCCTCTCTAGCTTCCAAAATAGAGTTGATAGCTATATCACCTGCACCTTTGATGGCACCCATTCCAAACATTACAACCTCATCATCATCAATCCGTGTAGCCTCAAACACAAGCCCTGATCGGTTTATATCCGGAGGAAGTAGCTTGATACCCATTCTTTTGAGCTCATCGACATACTTGACCACTTTATCCGTGTTGCTCTTCTCAAGAGTCAAGATCGCCGCCATAAACTCGGTAGGATAGTAATACTTCAGATATGAGGTATAAAATGTAATCATAGCATATGCAGCTGAGTGGGATTTGTTGAAGCCATACCCTGCAAACTTGACAATCAAATCAAACAGCTCTTCTGCCTTGACTCTATCAAATCCCCTCTTTTGGGCACCGTCTGCAAACTCACCCTTAAGTCTATCCATCTCCTCTTTGATCTTTTTACCTATAGCTCGACGCACCAAATCTGCACCACCCAAGCTAAAACCACCAATTGTTTGCACTATCTGCATAATCTGCTCTTGATAGACGATCACTCCATATGTGGGCTTAAGTATAGGCTCAAGCTCCGGGAACATATATGTAATCTTGGCCCTACCATGCTTACGCTCCACAAAGTCATCAAGCATCCCCGACTCCATAGGACCCGGACGATACAGGGCCAACATCGCAATGACATCCTCAAATCCGTTTGGCTGAAGCTTTCTTGCCAACTCTCTCATACCGCTAGATTCTATCTGAAATAGCCCCAATGTCTCACCCGTCGAGATATACTCATATACCTTTGGATCTTCGATATTCTCTTCGACGAAATTTATCCTCTTGCCGTGTCTTTTCTCTACCAATTGTAGAGCTTCTTCTATCACGGTTAGAGTCTTGAGCCCCAAAAAGTCAAACTTGATCAGATCCACATCCTCTATATACTTACCGTTATATTGTGTTGCCAAAGTATCTTGACCTGATGGCTTAAAGAGAGGGGTTTTTAGCCACAATGGTTCGTTGGATATTACCACACCTGCTGCATGTGTGCCGGCATTTCGATTGAGCCCCTCAAGTGCAAGTGCAAACTCCCAAACTCTTTTGTATTGAGGATCACTCTCTATCGCCTCTTTGATTTTGGGCTCTTTTTCATATGATGTTTTTAGATCGATACCAAGCTCATCGGGTATCAGCTTGGCAAAAGCATCAGCCTTGGCATATGGCACATCAAGCACCCTAGCGACATCACGAAGCACCCCTTTGGCAAGCAATTTACCAAAAGTGATGATCTGGGCCACATTCACTCTACCATACTTCTCTATCACATAATCAAGTATCTCTTGGCGACGAGCTTGGCAAAAGTCCATATCTATATCCGGCATAGATACACGCTCTGGATTGAGAAATCGCTCAAAAAGCAAACCATACGGCATAGGATCGATATCTGTGATCTTGAGCGAAAATGCCACAAGTGATCCTGCAGCCGATCCTCTACCTGGACCTACCGGTATACCCATCTCCTTGGCAGCACGGACAAAGTCCCAAACGATCAGCATATATCCAGGGAACTTCATACTATTGATTATCTCTATCTCGTGCTCAAGTCTCTCTCTATACTCTTTGTGCTTCTGCTGCGGGACTATTTTTAACCTCTGCTTAAGACCGCGTCTTGCCTCTTCTACAAATAGCACCTTATCATTCTCAAGTGAATACTCTTTGTCAGGCTCAGGCAGCTCAAGCCCAATCAAAGCTGCTCTCTCTCTGGCAAATTTAAAATTTGGAGGTGTTGGGTTGCCCAACTTGATCTCAAGATTACACTTATCGGCGATCTCTTGGGTATTTTCCAGCGCCTCAGGAATATCGGCAAATAGTCGCGCCATCTCTTCGGGAGATTTGACATAAAACTCATGCACACTGTGACGCAATCTATTTGGGTCATCATAAAGTTTGTTCATGGCTATACACATGAAGGCCTCATGAGCATCGGCATCCTCTGGATTGGTGTAGTGCGTATCATTTGTTGCTACTATCTTAATGCCTGTCTCTTTGGCAATTTGGAGTATCTGCTTGTCTATTCGCTGCTGATCGCCGATACCATGTCGCATAATCTCCAGATAAAAATCATCACCAAAAAGCTCTTTGTATTTGAGTGCTATCGCTTTTGCTGCCTCATAGCCCTTTGCGCCAAATTTTATATTTCTCTCCGATTGGTTTAGATGCCAATTGATCTCACCCTGCAAGCAGGCAGATGAGCAGATCAAGCCTTCGCTGTGATCTTTTAGTATCTCCCAATTGATACGAGGGTAGTAATAAAATCCATCTATGTAGGCTTTGGAGCTTAGATACATCAGGTTTTTATAGCCTGTTTCATTTTTGGCATATAGGCAAAGGTGAAATCTTTGACGTGTTGTTTTATCTGAAATCTCTTCATTGTTGTGCAAATACGCTTCCATGCCTATGATGGGTTTGATGCCCTCTTTTCTCATTGCATTGTAGAAAAATATTGCGCCGAACATATTTCCGTGGTCTGTCATTGCAACAGAATCCATGCCAAGCTCTTTTATCTTTTTGGCAAGCGGTTCTATTTTGTTGGCACCATCAAGTAGAGAATATTCGGTATGCAGGTGCAGATGTGTAAATTTAGGTTTATTGACTTTTTCAGACATAAGTTGCTCGCTTCTATATTTTAGTAAATTTATCTCTTTTTAATTGTTTTTATTTATAGCAGAGTGTTATTAAAAGTGTGTTTAAATATTTTTTTGTTTACCATTATTAACTCTCCATTCACTCTCTGTTAACCGCCGAACACTATCATTACGCCCCAAAATAACAAATTAGGAAATATTTAAATGAAGCATATACTATTGATACTATCATCAGCAACTCTTTTATGGGCTGGAACTGTAGGCGAATATTCTGTCAAAAGTGGCGATACACTCTATACAATAGCTAGAGATCACGCTATGACAATCAACGAAGTCCTAAAACTAAACGGCATACAATACAACTCCACTCTAAAGGTAGGGCAAAAACTCAAAATAGCTGCATATACCGGTCGCACCCAGAAATATATAGTCAAACCAGGGGACAACCCTATCAAACTTGCACGCAAATTCAAAATGAAACTCAAAGATCTCATACAGGCAAATGGGATAGATCTTCGCAAAAAACCTATCTATATAGGTCAAACACTACTCATCAAGGAACAAGCCACTTTTGGCGACAAAATAGTCCAAACAGCCAAAAAATATCTTGGTATCAGATACAAATGGGGAGGAAATAATCCAAAAAGAGGAATAGACTGTTCAAGGTTTGCGCAACTAGTTTATGAGAATTATGGCGTCAAACTACCAAGAGTATCTGGCGACCAGTACGAATATGCACTCAAGCATGGTCAAAAAATAGCTATGAAAGATGCCAAAAAGGGTGATTTGATATTTTTCCGAACTAGACGCAGATGGATAGGTCATGTAGGCATCATCATAGATCCCAAAAAACACCTATTTCAACAATCATCAAGCGGTGCAGGCAAAAACAATATAGCCCGCTACGACATAGGCTCATACCGCCGCCGCCTCAGAGGTATCTGCAGAATCAAGGTTCACAACTCTTGATCCTCTCTTGCAAATATGCAAAATCACAAAACAAGATAATCAAAAAACAATATAAAAACAACCTACATCAACGGCTTACCGTTGATGATTAAATGACCATTTTCAAATTTCACTTCAAATATAGCCTTATCTCCATCATATTTGGCATACATCATTACCATTGCCATCATTGTCGGGGAGAAGCTTTTGGACATTGACTCCAAATCTTTTTTATACATAACAAGCCTGCCCCCTGCTTGCAGGTATTGCAAAAGAAGAAGTTGAGCCATAGGATTATCAAGGTTGATACTATTTTTTGTAAGATTTGCATCCAAATTCAAAATTATTTTATTATATTTTTTGCCCTCTGTTGATACCTCATCTACACTTATCGGCTTATAATATATAGATGCACCGTTATTGAGCATCTTCTCTGCAAGTGATGCAAGTTTCTTTATATCTTCATCTGTCATCTCTTCTTTGTTGGGATTATTAAATGATGAGCTGGTAGCTGCTATCTTCATAAACTCGGGCAATACATTATATAGCCCTCTGATGCCAGTAGCCGACTTTAGGTTTTTTAGCTCAAATATTGGTGCAGGATGCAGAGAATCACTTGCTTTAATAGATGAAAGTGTAGTGACATCATTGGTATTTATAGTCTGATCAAACGACAAATCTCCCTTCTGCTTAAACGCTTTTATATCTATTTGTTTGCTATTTTTTCTACCTTTTGAGACAAAATTGACTGAATCTAAAGATATATCATAATCCAACCTCATATGCTCAAACATTTTGCCTGATAACTCTGCCATTTTGATGTTTGATTTATTTAAATCTTTCTTCTCTTTTGATACTCTTATCATCTCTTTTATGATGCTCTCGTTTGTATCGCTGCTACTAAGTGCTAGCTTGATTGAGTTTAGCTTGATGCTCGTATCTGCATAGCCATTTTTCAGATCTAGCTTAGTATCCTTGATATTCATATTCATAGTAGTTGAGACTTTGTTATTTTTGGATTTTGCATTATAGTCAATTCTTGTATCATCAAGTATAGCATTTAAAGTTTTGTTTGAGTCATTCATATTTAGGCTAATTGCAGGAAATATACAACTATATTTGCCCAAATACCTATTTTGCATATCTGTATCGCAAGATGGCTTCTCAAAAGTCACCTCTACAGGCGTTGAGCCATCTTGTACAAATCCCATAGATATCTTTTTGGCATCTATCTTGAAGGCATTGGGTGAATCATTTTGAGCGATAGCTTTTAGTGATTTTATCTGCAGATGATCTTTGTTTACCTTTTCATCTATATCTTTAAAGAAAACAGTTTTGATAGTATCATCTTTGCCAAATCCGATATATGCTCCAAGCTTTTTGGAGTTGAATATATTTTCAAATGCTTTATCTATCTGCTTGCTGCCCAAAAAATATACAAATGTGCTATTTGTATCCATATTTGCATATCTAGTCCAATTTATGTCTATGCCTATCTTTGAGCCATCCAGTATCTTATCCAATTCTCTTTTGGTTTTTTGATCAATTGCGGTCATACCTATAGAGGAGAGTATTTGAATACTTGCTTTGTTGGGATCTTTTATTGTGAGTATATAGCTACTATCAGATGTGGCATTGATATCAAAACCAGACTGCTTTAGCCTATTTAGCTGATCTGCAAAATGCTTTTGACTTTTTTGGATCATCTCTTTGGATGCGACATGCTGTGATTTACGATCACATCCCAGGGTCGCAGTCGCAATCAGGCTTGCTATACTTATTTGTAAAATCTTTCTCTTCATATGACTTCATCCTTTTGATATGATGGATGAAGTATACTATAAGAGCGTTAGCAGAAAGTTGAAAGAGTTCCCTCTTTTACCAACTGATAGCTATCCTCACCGACTAACTGTCTGACTATTTCCAGTCCAAAGCACATCGCTGTACCGGGACCTTGAGAAGTGATCACTTTGCCATCTATGACTACTTTTTGGTCTGAGACTCTATCTTCGGGTCTAATCTGCTCCTCAACTGATGGATAACAAGTGTATCGCTTGCTCAACACACCTGCCACATGCAAGGCATATGGTGCTGCACAAATAGCTGCTACCCACTTGCCATCTTGTGCAAATTTTTTGATAACTGTTTGAGCCAATGGGCTCTGTGCTAGTGCATTCGTGCCTCCCCAGCCTCCAGGTAGCACCACCATATCATAATCATCAAGCATTGCAACTTTGAGTGAAATGTCAGCCTTGACGGATATACCGTTTGCACCCGTGACAAGCTCACTATCAGCTATATAGGCACTATCAGCCTC
>CAZVPN010000062.1:0-7939 GCA_964628135.1 uncultured Campylobacterales bacterium | reverse complement strand
GGCCTTAGATACCCGCACTCATAGTAAATATCGGTAGCATCATAGCCACAACAATTGTGCCGACAATCACTCCTATCAAAAGCATCATAACTGGCTCCAGCATTTTAAGCAACACCGACATTTTATCTGAGTTTTCCTCTTCATAATATTTGGATAGGTTCATAAGTATATGCGATACCTGACTAGACTCCTCTCCTAGAGCCAAAGATTGCAAAAAGCCCCTATTTGGCTTGGGTCCTCTCAATGCGTGCAGAGCATTGGATAGCTTATTACCCTCTATGACCTTTTTGGATGCTTGCTCAAAAGTTCTCTTGAGTGCCTCATTTCCAAATGTAGTGCTTGACATTTGCACAGCTTGAGCATAAGATACCCCGCTATCAAGCATAAGTGATAGGATATAGCTAAATCTCCCCAATTCGTGGTTGTGAATGATAGATCCAACAAGAGGCATTTTGAGCAAAAATGCATCTATGGCATATCTGAATGCACCTACTTTTTTGTATAGAAAAGTTAGCAACAATAGCACGACAATAAAGCCTATCAATAGTCCAAAGTAGTGATTTTTTAGATAGTCGCTTGCTGCGATTACAAATTTTGTGATACTAGGTAGCTCTTTGTGGGTATCCTCAAATACCTCTATGATTTTTGGGACAACAAACTCTAGCAGACCCGCAGTCATTAACATTGCAAAAACAAATATAAATACTGGATATATCAAGGCACTTTTTGCCTCTTTTCTAATTTTGGATTGTGCAGAGAAGAAATTGCTCATACTCCCTAGCACTTCAGACATTTTGCCACTTTGACCTGCTACATTGATACTTTGTAGAAAAAAGTCCGGTAGTGCATATACCTTTTGAGATGACAATGCTACATAGAGTGATTTACCCTCATCCACCATTGTCCTGACTGAGCTGAGAAATGTAGTATATTTTTTCTCATTATCGTGCTGTTTTTCCATCAGCTTCAAAGCCATCTGTATGGTCATTCCGGAGTTGAGGTAGCTAGTTAGCTCTTTTGGCATACTTGAAAGCAGTGTATCGGGCATTGGCTTTTTGGAGACGGAGCCAAATGAGAATTGCGAAGTCTCTTTGATGGATTTATAAAATATACCCATTGCCTTGAGTTTGTGCTTTGCCTCTTCTATATTACTTGCGTTTATAGTGCCTTTGGTGCTTTTGCCACTCTTGTCAAGACCTTTGTATTTGAACAGCATATATTTGCGTTCCTTAAATATAATTTTTTAGTATTATATCTATTTTTTGTTAGATTAATATGCTACTATATCTTTATGAAAAATTTTACTATTAGATATTTGACATTGATGCCACTGTTTTTTGGTCTGTTTTTTTGGACTGTATCGCCTGTGGCAAGATTTATAAATCACTATCAAACCAAGCTAGCATTGTGGTTTTTGGGTGCCACTATAGATGGCAATAGGGTAGATGGTGCCGATATTTGGATCAATCCGCACTATAAACTTTATATCACAAATGCCTGCAACGGTATGATACCCATATTGGTGCTTGCCTCGGCGATAGTTGCATACTCTACAAAATGGAGTATCAAGATTGTGTGGCTTGTTATAGGGTATGTGGTATTTACTTTGGTCAATTTTTTTCGATTATATAGTGTATCGATGCTTGTCAAAAATCAAAAAGATTTTCACTTTTATCACGATATACTAGGTAATGCGTTGCTGATAGTCGTAGGTTTGATTCTATTTTGGTTGTTTTTGAGTAGTGCAAATGCTCAGCGAGTCACGCGATAATATCTAGCGGCATATTCGCTCTTGAGCATCACGGCTCTTATGCTTACGGGCAATGGGACTTTGCCTATATCTAGCGGCTCAGAGACAAATATTTTTCTTTTGATATGTTTTAAAATCTCTTTTGTTTTATCGTTTCTGATACCTAGATTGTGCACCATTGTGTAGGCATCTTTTTCGCTTTTGTCATATTTGAGTGCCTCTTTGTTTAGAAATAGCGTATTGCTCATCTCATCTTGCACTCTGCTAGCTATATATTTTGCCTTGAATCTATTGTTTTTTTGCATCTGTATGACTGCCGTGACGACTAGCATTATCAATGCCACCGAAACAAGTATCTCCATCAGAGTAAAAGCTTTTCTCATCTGTAGTAGTCTCCTTGATCAGTAAGCACCTTAGAGCCCTTTGTCCACTCTTGTGCAGCCTCCTCTAGTGTATCAAACTTTTTGACCTCTCCAAAATAGGTCGGAAAATAGTAAAAGCTTCCTTTTGATTCTATTATCATTTGAGTGCTGCTGCCATTTGGATAATGGATAAATCTCAGACATATTTTGTGATCATTCAGTTTGCCAAAATCTGCTTTTGAAGGGTTGTTGTCTTTGTCGACTATATAGGCTTGCAAAGCAGATATATCGGTTTTGATTTCATTTAGTTTTGCATCGCCTGATACTCTTGTATAGCACTTTGTGCATTTGTCGATACATATGAGCTCTTTGTCGTCAGTCGGTGAAAACTGTTTTTTGAGATTTTCTACCGTAAAAGGCTTTTTTTTGATAGCTGAAGTTTTAAGAGAGCTAAATACCAAAAAGCCAACAACAGAGATAATAGCAATTACGATAAGAAGTTCGATAAGGGAAAAAGCCCTTCTCATCTATTTTTGGCACTTGCTATAATAGATATCTGCAGAGTCT
Organism: uncultured Campylobacterales bacterium; assembly: GCA_964628135.1. GTDB lineage: Bacteria > Campylobacterota > Campylobacteria > Campylobacterales > Sulfurovaceae > JAAXPZ01. The sequence continues at coordinate 5,260 of CAZVPN010000062.1, read as the reverse complement.
CCGTCTCCGCCCTCTTTGCCGTCTGCTCCAAGACTTATGATATCAAAGGTATCACCGGAACTGATGTATTGAAAGTCTCTTTTCCAAGCATCTTTTGGAAGTTTGCCTTTTCTGAAGTATGGTCCGCTATAGTTTGGATATTTGGATGAGTCTGGGTTGGTTACCAAAGCTTTAAGCCCCTCATCTGTCGTAGGAATTACTCCATTGTCAAGTTTGAATGTGTCTATGGCATCTGATATTTGTGACATTTGTGTGCAAGTTAGCTTCTTTTTTGCTCCGCTAAATTGTTTCATAAGTGCAGGTCCTACGATACCTACAAGCAGACCCAATATGGCAATCACTATCAATAATTCAATCAAACTGAATGCTTTTCTCATTTTGTATAATCCTTCCGGTTAATAAAATTTATATATAATTATAGCAACTTTATATAAATCGAGTTCTTAAGATATGAATAAAATGAGACCCGCAGTAGCACTTCTTATTACGCTAGCAGTTATTGCTAGCATGTTGGCACTTATGGGTGTGATGTTTGGCTATTTAGGCGAGGCAAAGCACCAGGCAGAGATAAAATCCTCCGTGCTACAAGCAAACCTGCTCAGAGATGACATCGGCACTCTACTAAAGCAAATACTTGGCAAAAAACCATCCAAAAGTAGAATGCAGCTTCTTTATAAAACTCCTCTTGCAGTAAGTGCAAAAAATGGAGAGTTTAGTATGGCGATATCTTGCAAGCCTATAGCCAATAGGGTCAATATGCTATGGATAGGTATGGGCAATAAGGCAAAATACCAAAAAAAGGCCGCTTTGGCACAAAATCTATTTGAGATGTTGACAGGTAGTGTCAACTTGAGAGATCCAGAGCTCTTGAAAGAGAAAATTATAGCCGCTATTAGACACAAAAACAGCACAAAATTTGGGCAGCCAAGGAGATTAAACGAAAAAAAAGGTATAATTACTTTTGAAAGATTTAAACAGATATTGGATGATTATCGCTTTGAGGTGGATGATCCAAATGTATACAAGATAACTTGGGATAGATACTTTACATTTGGTATTCCCGATGGGGGGCTTGACGGTGATTTTGTCACCCCTGAGCTCTTGGCATTTTTGTATGATGTAGATATAAATGTGGTCAAAGAGAACCTCAAAGAGGGCGATCTTGATGGGTCGCTTGAAGAGATGGGAGGCTTCTCCAAGGCGAGATACAAATGGCTTGTTGCCAAAAATGTAGTAGCCAAGGCAGAGTGTAGCGTCACATACTCATTCAAAAGCGGTGGTTATAACTTTAAGTTTGATTATTTAGATGGAAGGACGGGCAATTTTGAGTTTTCTGACAAGTAATGCAGAGCTTTTGTTGGTATCTAGAGATATGCCATATGTATCTGAGCCCAAAAATTATGATCTGCTATTGACGCCGCAATTTTATATCTACAAAAAAGAGTCCCTGCCTATCAAATACTCTTTTCAGGCTACCAAATTGGCACCGTCAATCTTGGAAGATTTGACGGGCAACGGCAACTATAGCTATGCTGCGATCAAGGATGGAGACGATTGGGCATTTTATGCGTATGATATGGCAGAGATAGAGTCATTTCTCAAGAGCAAACGATTGGATAGCCAATATATCAACAAAATATATTTTGCACAGCAGATTGCCGAGTATCTAAACAATCCAATCAAGCTAGATGAAAAAAATGCCCTCACTTCTATCGATGGCACGGCAGTTGTGCTACCGCAAACTCTACTAGAGTCAAAAACTTTTCAAACATTGGATGAGAGTTTTAGACCTGAAAAATCAATCACCCCACCACAAAGCAGAAACAGTGCGATACCTCTTAAGCAGACAATTATTTTGTCATCTTTGATGGCTATTCTTGGTATCGGGTATTTGATCGAGGGTGTAGGATATAAAAAATCATCACAAAAAATTATTGCCCAAATCGAAGAGACAAAGAGCAAATACCCATCTCTTCGCAATAGACCGAGTATGATCATTAACAACATCTATAACGGTGCACATAAAGTAGATATCAAAGAGAGAGTAATCAGAGAAAAGCTCAAAGATATCAGTCATCTGCTTGGCAAAGGATCAAAGATAGATACGCTAAGGATTGGCAAAGATGGATATGATGGAGTGATATCGGTAGATAACAACAAAATAAAAGATATCGAAAGAGTCGCCAAAAAAGATAGAATTAATGCCAAGCTAAATGGCTCCACCTTTGTCTTGAAGGGGTCTATATAGTATGATTAGAAAATATCAAAATGAGCTGATACTTTTGGCGGCACTGCTATTTTTGGTAGGTAGCTTTATATTTGAGCTTACTCAGCAACACAAACTAGATAGTGCACAAAAAACAGCCGCAGTTTCAATATCAAGACTTGAAGATACTGCCATTCTCAAAAAGCTTTGGGTGAGCAACAAAACAATAGCCGCAAGGCTACAATCTATCAAAAACTATGTAGGCAGCTCAAAGGTTGAGAAGTTTAAGCTCGATAGAACTCACGCAGATATCGTGCTTACCGGCTTGAGCGGCAGCCAACTCAATGTGGTCGTAGGCAAATATATTGCTAGCACGCCGGTTCAGATAGAGTCTTTGCAGATAAAAAGAGATAATGATACTTATGGATTGGAGCTAAAATGCAATTGGTAAATCGAATTATAATATCGCTCATCTTGATACCGCTACTAATTGTAGTTTTGATGCCCAAAAAAGAGATATACTACTTGATCGAGAAAAAACTTGCCAAACAGCATATCGTGATCTCTTCAGAAGAGCTTGATAGCGGGCTTTTTGGCTTGAATATCAAGCATCCAAAAATATACTATATGGGATCGCAGGTCGCTACCGCAAAAGAGATAAAGATGTGGACGGCATTGGTCTATACGGCTATAGATGCAAAAATGCTCTCTGTTGCACAGGGACTTCCACAGGAGATGATTTTTCAAAATATCAAAGCAAGCCACTCTATCATCAGTCCCAAAAAAATTAAAATCGCAGGAGTTGGAACTATCGGCAACATCAAGGCTCAAGTGGATCTAGCTAAGAGAAAAGTGATCGTAACCGCCGATAAAGCGGGAGTAAATCCAAATATCTCAAGACATATGAAAAAAATAAAGGGAGGATGGAAATATGAATCAAGATTCTAAAAATCAAATCCTCTCAGGTGCAATATTTTTTCTTTCTCTGTTTGTTATCGTCAAATTGGCATGGGTAGGGATAGAGTATTTCTATCTTCCAAAAGAGGGCATAGACAAAAAAGTCTCCTCAGTCAAAAAGACTCTATATTATAGATATGGATTGGCTACGGATGTAGAGATAGCCAAACCAAAAACAGAGACAAAACCGCACAAACAGACATCTACAATGTCGGGAATGAAGTTAGTCGCTATATATAGCGAACCACTAAGATCGGTCGTCGTGATCAAAAAAGGCAACAAAAGCCATGTCGTAGCCACGGGAGAGAGTATAGATGGTTTTGTTTTGCAAGATACCACTCCGACAGAGGCATATTTCAAAAAATCGGGCAAAGATTATACTTTGAAGCTTTTGAAAGAGAAAAAGCGAACAAGCTCTTCGATGCAAAATCTCGTAAATACATCTACTTCAGAGCCGAAGCAAGATAATGATAACAAAAATGATATCAGCATCAACGGCGATACAAGAGAGATCCCAAAAACTATGATCAAAAAATACACAAGCGATTTTAGATCAATAGTTAGAGATATAGGGCTAAGACCCGTCAATCAAAATGGGCAACTCTCCGGTTATATGGTTAGGTTTATCAGACACGGCAGTCCTATGAGTAAGCTGGGACTAAAAAAAGGTGATATAATCAAATCTATAAACGGTGAGGATATTGTTGATCCATCAACACCTATGTCATTTTTACAAAAGGCGGACAAATTGGAGCACCTAACAATAACAATAAGCAGAGGAAATCAAGAAAAGGATTTGGAATATGAAGTTAAATAAAATAGTATTGATCGCATTATCTGTTGTTGCAATTGCATTTGCAGGAAGTGATGATGCCAAAGTGAGTGCAAACTTTAGGAATCTTGATATAAAAGATTTCATAGAGATGATAAGCAAGATTACACATAAAAACATACTAATAGATACTCCGTTGCAGGGCAAAGTGGATTTTATTACGACCAAAAAAATCAGCAAAAAGACCCTAATTCCACTTGCAAACTCTATACTATCAAGCAAAGGATATGCACTCATAGACAAGGGTGATTTTATGCAGGTGGTCAAAGCTTCAGAGGCTGTAGGCAAAGGGCTTGATGTCTCTGATGATATTTCAGGTGATACGCTTAGGACGGTTCTATTTAAGCTCAAAACATCTAACGCTGCAGTAATCAGAGCCAAAATCAGACCGCTTCTTGGCAAATACTCCAAAGCCGTTTCATTTAGAAATAATAATGTTTTGGCAGTGACTGCCTATCCAAGCACACTGAGATCTATCAAAAAGATAATCGATTCGGTCGAGGGAGCTGGATTTAAGGGCTCTACCGTAATCAAATTGAAAAATGCAAGCGTCAAATCGGTATATCCAAATGCACTCAAGATGGCAGGAGAGCTTTTCCCAAAAACAATACCAAGCGAAAAGGTAAATGTATTAAAGGATGACTCTACAAACTCCATTATTTTGATAGGTAAAAAAGATAATGTTGATCGAATGCTTGAGTATGTCAAGCAACTAGATGTTGCAGGTGATGATGTCGAACAAAAAATGTATGTCATCAGACTCAAAAACTCCAATGTGGAGGATATGGAGAAGATACTTAGTAAACTACTATCTCAAATGAATTCGATGTCATCTATAAGCACCAAAAAAGGCGGCAAGCCACCTAAAAAAGCGATGGTAGTGAGCGATGTAGAAAGAAATGCTTTGATAGTGCTAGCAACCGGTGATCAGATCAAAAACATAAGAAAAGTCATCAACACGATAGATGTAGAAAAATCACAAGTCTATATAGTGGCAAAAATCGTTGAGGTAGATATGGGCAAAGCTCAGCAGATTGGCGTCAAGTATGGATTTGCATTTGGTGGCGTGCTTGGAGGAAAAGGGCTATTTAGCACCTCAGGAACTACCGGTGCCGGAGTCAATCAATTGCCTCAAGGATTTACAAATTTCTTGGACAATAACGGCTCAGGACTTAGGATTATGGGCAACAAACTATTGGCATTGGGAGCTAGAATCGATATGCTCAAACAGCACGGAGCTGCACATATCCTGAGTGAGCCGTCTG
>CAZVPN010000061.1:0-7946 GCA_964628135.1 uncultured Campylobacterales bacterium | reverse complement strand
CAGACGGCTCACTCAGGATATGTGCAGCTCCGTGCTGTTTGAGCATATCGATTCTCGCCCCAAGCGCCAGTAGTTTACTGCCCGAGAATTTGAAGCTCGCCCCGCCAGAAGAGTTGCTGTCAAGAAAACTCAAAAAACTAGGTGGTATTTCGAGTGCACTTGCACCATTGCTTCCGGAGCCGCTGAGAAGACCTTTGCCGCCGGCAATACCGCCAAAAGTAAAGCCATACTGAACACCAATCTGCTGAGCTTTGCCCATATTGACCTCTACTATTTTTGCCACTATATATACTTGTGATTTTTCTACATCTATCGTGTTGATAACTTTTCTTATGTTTTTGATCTGATCACCGGTAGCAAGCACTATGAGGGCATTTCTCTCCACATCGCCTACAACCATAGCTTTTTTGGGAGGTTTTCCTCCTTTTTTGACTCTGCTTGATGACATGCCGTTCATCTGTGTAAGCAGCTTGCTCAGGATTTTTTCCATATCCTCTACATTTGAGTTTTGGAGTCTGATGACATACATTTTCTGCTCTACATCATCGCCCTTTTCATCAAGCTGCTTTACAAAATCGAGCATTCTGTCAACATTCTCTTTTTTGCCTATTATGATAATTGAGTTTGTCGCATCATCCTTTAAGACATTTACCTTCTCGCTTGGTATTGTTTTTGGGAACAGTTCTCCTGCCATCTTGAGAGCATTTGGATATACAGATTTGACACTCGCGTTTTTTAGCTTAATAACTGTAGAGCCTTTAAGACCGGCACCCTCTACGGAATCTATTATTTTTTTGATGGACCTTAATGTACTTGGATATGATGTTACTGCCAGAACATTGTTGTTCCTAAACGAGACGGCTTTTGAGTACCTGTCCAAAAGTGGTCTTATCTTCGCCCTTATAACTGCTGCATTTGAAGTTTTGAGTCTGAACAGTACCGTTTTTAATGTATTTCCGGAAACTTCATTGCTGACATCAAGACCCATACCTGCAGCCTCAGAGGCTTTGACCACCTGCATAAAATCACCCTTGTCGATAAGTGCATACCCTTTGCTTGCCAATATTGAGTTTGCAAGCGGGAGCAAAGATTTTTTGCTTATTTTTTTGGTGGTGATAAAATCGACTTTGCCCTGCAAAGGAGTGTCTATGAGTATATTCTTATTGGTTATTCTGCTAACCATCTCTATGAAATCTTTGATATCAAGATTTCTGAAGTTGGCAGTCACTGTTGCATCATCTGTTCCTGCAAACAAAATTGTTATCGCAGATAAAGTCGCCAATATTATTCTATTTAACTTCATATTCTAAATCCTTCTCTTGGTTTTGTCTAAGTATTGTGATCGTAAGATTTTCCAAACTGTTCGCCTTTTTTAAAAATGACATAGGAGTCGACGGATCAATGATATCTTCCCCGTTTATTGATTTTATTATATCACCTTTTTTTAACCCCAACTTGCCCATAGGGCTTCCATGTCGAATAAACCTGACCTCATATCCGTAAATCTGCCCATCCTGTCTGACAGGTTTCAGTCCAATGTCTTTGACAATAGATTTAAAGTCACTTGTGTATTTTTTTATTATATTTTTTGGTATCTCTCTTGTATCACCGTTTACGCTTATGTCGCTCTTTTTCTTCTCTTTCAAATCCGATGTCGGCGGGGTTGATACCAGATCATTGACAGATGATCCGCTTTTGCCCCTCTTCTCTTGCAGTTTCAAGGTATAGTTTTTGCCATTCTTTTTGAAATATGCCTCTGTCGCCGTAGCATCCTCCAAAACAAATCCGTCAATATCGTCACCCGTTGCCAATATATAGCTCTTGGCACCTTTTTGTATAACTACTACCGACCTATACTGCTCGCTGTAGATCGCTCTCAAAACCATGTTCGACATAGTAGGCAATTTTTCGGCTTTTTTGCCCGTATCGGGTTTTGGCAACTCCGTATCGGTTGCCAAACCATACCTATAGTATAGACTTTTCGCAATAGTAGGCTTGTTTACGGAAATACCCTCTTTGGGCAGATAGAAATACTCTATCGCCACCCAAGCAAGCTTGACCACCACAAAAAGCGCCAGTAAAAAGATCACCAATGAGAAGGCTTTGGAGTTAGTATCTTGATTCATATTTCCACCCCTCTTTGCTCTTTTTCATATATCTTGCGATATTGATATTGGTGTTTGCTTTTGTGGCGGTTAGCTCTATTTTTCTTTCATTTAAAAGCACATTGCCATATATCTTGCCTATACTTCCGATGCCCGTGATCTTTATTTTTTGCGGAGAGATCAGCGAATGACTTGCCTTGATCTTTTGCAACAAAATCTCCGCCGGCAATCCCTTCGCAACCGAAAGCATTTTGATGTCTGCTTCAGAATAGGCAAGAAGTGTCCAGATCCTGATCGTGTCGGCAGAAGCTACCTGAGAGCCCATGTAGTATATCTTTGGATGTTTGATATCCAAACTAAAAAGCCCGCTCTCCAGTTTCTCTCCGGAGATCACTATATGCTGTTTCTTGAGACGCTTTTCCAGAAGATAATAGAGCTCCTTCTTTGGCATCAATACTACAATCAACAAAGGCAAAATTACAATGGCCAATATAATTCTGTTTACCAGCTGCATTTCAACTCCAATCCATATAGCTCGCCGTCTCTTTTTATGTTAAGAGATTTTATCTGCACGGGAGTACTGGCAATATATTTGCCGACTACCGTATTGAGCTCACTGCCGCTAAGTCCTGACAATACGATATCGGCATGATTTCTCTCGATCTTGAATGTTTTGACTTTGGAATTGCCTACAAAACTCTCTATTCCTTTTAGGCGTGATGATATTGTTTTGTTGCCTATCCATAATTTTTTGAGTGTGGATGTATCTTCCAGTTTGATCGTTGTGCCAAAGGCATTTTCTTGGGCAGATTCTAGTTTGTGTTGCTGAAACAGTTCAAACAGCACAGCCCCTGCAAGAAAGAGAAACGCCAGCAAAACAATCAATTCATTTTGATATTTTCGTATCATCTATATCGACCCTTTGACGGAGAAGAGATTTCCGGAAAGCTTGGCATTGATTTTGTTCTTCTTTGCCAATTTTTGTATATCCCCGAGTTTATTTTTTTCGACGCTTATTGTTCCTTTATAGCCGTTGCTGCTTATCTCAAGATTGTCGATCTTGGAGCCTTTGCCAAGCAGATGGCTTATGGATTTGATCTTCTCTCTGATATCTCTTTGTCTCTTGTCAATCTTGTAGGCACTGTTATAAATATTATTGATAATCATGCTCGGCTTATCCCTTAGTGACGGGTATTTGCTCTTTGTTGCCTCTATTTCTGATTCTATTTTGGAGAGTGAGTGTTTGATACCGACCCCTTCAACAATATATCCTATAGCCAATACGGACATCAGTACGGCTATGGCGATGGACTGTTTCTGGCTAATCATGCTGCTTCTGCTCTGTGGCGGTATTATCCCTTTTTCCGGTCGTGCATCTTCATCGAGAGGATAAAACTTTTGAGACTCTACCATTGTTTTTGGAAGCATCACAACGGTATCATCTATAGTAAGTAGTGCATTTTTGTCATCTACGGAGATGGGATCGGCAAAAAAATCCTTTGACTGCTGGGCAAAATATATTTTGTTTATATAGTGGCTGTCCAATCGCTTGTTTTTGAGAAATGATTCAATTTTATTCATATCATAAGCATAAAATGACCAATCATCTCCATCAGGAAGCACTGCATAACTGTATTCTCCCTCCCCAAGTAGCTCTTCGAGGATGGATGGGGCAAGTTTTTTGGCCTGAAATCCATATTTTATCGGAAGTGATTCCTTTTTGTAGATATAAAATTGCGGGGTCAGCAGCAGGTCATATTTTCTTGGCTCAGATATATAGGGCATATCTCTATATACCAACAAAAGTTTTTCATTAGTTGTTAGAAAATTCAAAATTCTCTGTCCTTCCGGCTATATAGTTGAACTTGAAATTGTAGTATCCTTTTCCATGTGAATAGGAAACTCTACACTCTGCTTCCGGTATAGGTTTTTGGGAAAACAGCCATTTATATCTATCTTTAGACAATCCGCCGATCTCTTCAAGTGATTTATCCAAATTTCCAAATTTCTGCCCCTCTCTTACGATATTTATATCCACATCATACAAAAAAGCCAAAAGCTCAGGCGTAATAAAGTCGCCATCAAGATGATCATCTTTTAAGCCAAAGCTGAAATATTTCTCCCAGTCTATCTTGTAGACACTTGGATCATCTACTTCAAACCTATACTCGTCAACTATCTGCATAAATCTTTCGAAAGTAATTATACCTTTTTTTTCGTTCAATCTTCTTGGCTGCCCAAATTTTGTACTATCCTTCTGTCTCACGGCAGCAATAATTTTCTCTTTGAGCAGAGATGAATCTCGAAGATTTACTCTGCCTGTCAGCATATCAAAAACGGCCTCTGCGAGTGCAAACCTTTTTTGATCTTTTGCCTTCTCCCCCATCCCAAGCCATGCCATGTTGATCCTGTTGGCAACAGGATCACAGGCAATAGCCACATTGAACTCTCCATTTTCGGCGCTTACCGCAAGCGGAGTTTGAAAGAGCAGTTTTAATCTGCCTTTTGAAGGCTTTTTGCCCAATATCTGCTTTAGGAAGGTGCCTATATCGTCTCTCATAATGTTTGCCTGAAGCATGGATGCCTTGATCTCAGCCTTTTTTTTGGCTGCCCCAAGATATCCAAACATCACTCCCATCAGTGTTAGCATGCTGGCAATTATAGAAAGTGTTATCAACAATGCAACCGCTGAACGCATTTTATTCATCTCTTAAGATCTCGATTTATGTAAAATTGCTATAATTATATTCAAATTTAATTAATCACAAGGACTTCGGGATATTATGAGAAAAGCATTCAGTTTGATAGAGTTGTTAATTGTTATTGCCATATTGGGTCTTATTGTCGGGTTGGTAGGACCTGCACTCATGAAGCAATTTAGCGGTGCCAAAAAGAAATTGACCTGTACACAGATGGCACAAATCTCCGAAGCCCTGGATACATTCAAACTTGACAATGGTATTCTGCCGACGACAGACGAGGGGCTCAAAGCATTGATCTCCAATCCGGACCAGGAAAAATATCCAAATTTTAACGGACCATATTTCAGAAAAGGGAAACTTCCCAAAGATTCATGGAAAAGGGCATTCCAATATATCAATTCCGGTGATACCTTTGATATCATAAGCCTTGGAGCAGACGGCAAGGAGGGTGGAGACGGAGACTCTGCCGATATCTATTACAGCAAGTGCCAAAAATAGATGAAGAGGGCGTTCTCCCTTATTGAACTCCTTATTGTTATAGCCATTATATCGCTGTTTGGCTTTTTGGCATTTAGCACCTTGAAAACATCTGCACAGAAACAGGTGATATACAAGATCAGCAACCTTAAAAAACTTTTCAAAAGCACAGAGCACAAAGAGCTTATCTGTATAGACAAATGCAAAAAATGTTATGCAAGAGATGAGGGGAGTGAAAAATTGAGTGAGATAAAGAGTGATATCTCTCCCTTGAAAGCATATATAGTTGACAAAGATGACAATCCAAGAAAGATTGACTTCGGCAAATATGATGATCACCATATATGCTTGAGGTTTATACATTATTCCAATGGAAGCAGCAGCCAGCTTATCGTAGAATCGAATGGAAAATTTTTCTATCTGCCAAGCTTTTTTGGAAAAACAGAAAGCTTTGATTCGCTTGATGAGGCTACAAAAGAGTGGACCAAAGACTCCAGACTGTTGACAGATCAAGGCAACTATTACAGATGAGAAAAGCTTTTACCCTAATGGAAATATTAGTATCGGTAGCACTGATATCACTGGTAGTGGCTGGAATCGTGCAGATGCAAAAGAACAATATACTTGAAGCAAAATATATTGCCGGAAGAGTCCAGGAAGAGATGAGCAATACAATCTTCCTGAGTAAAGAGGCACTCAAGTATAACAGAAGTGAAAAGGATGCCTATACAATAGTGCACAATCTGGGAATCAAAAACGACAAAACCAAAAATATTCTCAAAAACATAAAAAGAAAGATATATATCTCCGAACCTCTAAAGATAAAAAAGGTACCAATCCCCATCAGCATAAAAGCCATAATGCTAAAAAACAAATACTCCTCAAGATACTATCGAATAACACGCTGAGAAGTGGTGCTTTTAAGGTAAAAATAGAACAGAATAAGTCCCGTTACCATCAATATCAGGTTGCCTAAAATATCATGATAAAAATGAAAATCACTCTGTTTTTTGACAAATACAGAAACCTCATAAAGCCTAAACAGATTCATAGAGGTAAATACTATATAGCCGATCCCTATCCATAATAGCTTTTTTGTCCATCTTGAAGGGTATGCGAGGATTGCCGCAGTCAGCACAAGTATAGGTATCATCCCATTGCATGCATTTGTGATAAATATTTTATAGTGTGAATTTATCCATACATCTACACCATCCACTCTGCCTGCATCCAGTGTAGTATGCAAAAACCACAATGCCAGCTTGGTCTGATAATAGTTGATAAATTTTGCAACAGGAGATACAGTCCAGTAAAAGATAGCAAAAAGCAATGGCAAAAGTATTAAGTAGGTTATCGTAAATCGTTTCATAAGTGTATATTAGCATAATAGTCTAACAAAAAATAGATATAATACTAAAAATCATATCTTCAAAGGGACACAAATATATGCTGTTCAAATACAAAGGTCTTGACCAAAATGGCAAAAGCACCAAAGGCACTATCAATGCGGGCAACCTTGAAGAGGCGAAACATAAATTAAGATCACAAAACATCTATTATAAATCTATCAGTGAAACATCCCAAATCTCTTTTGGATCTTTTACCAAAAAGCCCATGCCGGAAGCGATGCTAAGCAGCATGTCCAAGGAGCTGTCGAGCTATCTTGGATCCGGGATGACCATACTTATGGGTCTAAAACTTATGGAAAAGCAGCACGCAAAAGAGAAAAAATATGCCTCCTTTTTGGGAAGCATAAAGACAATGGTTGAAGAGGGCAAATCGCTGTATGTTGCTCTCTCATCCCAGAAGGTATATGAGTTGCCGGATTTTTTTCTCCAAAGCCTCAATGTAGCGGGACAGAGCGGAAAAATGAATGAAGTGCTTACCAGTATGAGCAACTTCTTCTCTGGTCAAAGCAAGATAAAAAAAGAGGTTAGCAATGCACTGATATATCCTCTTTTTATCTTTATTTTTGCTATTGGCATGACCGGCTTCTTGGTCAGCTTTGTTGTGCCAAAGATAGTGAGTGTATTTGAGGACACACATAAAGAGCTGCCGGGAATAACAAAGTTTGTAATAGGAACAAGCGATTTTTTCACAACGCACTATATTGGTATTCTTGTGAGCTTTATTGTTATAGTGTTGCTTCTGAGCTTTCTATACACCAAAATACGCTCGATCAAGTATATGGTTGATGCAATACTGCTAAAAACTCCTCTGTTTGGCACGCTGATACACAATCATGAACTTGGAAGATTCAGCTATATTCTTGCCTTGATGCTTGATAGCGGGGTTTCGTATGCACAAGCTGTGCAGTTGGCAAGCTCCACATTTGGAAATGAGGCACTCAAGGCGACATTTGCTGCTGCTTCCCAAAAAGTTGTGGAGGGAAACAAACTCTCCAATGCCCTATATGCCATTAGAGGATTTAAACCGAATAGAAATTTTTTGCAATCACTGGCTTTGGGAGAAGAGTCAAGTCAAGTTGCGCCGATTCTTTTCAATCTGACAAAGTACTATGAGGAGGAGAATTCTCTGAGAATGGCCGCTTTACTCAAGATGATGGAACCGGTAATGATGTTGGTTATTGGTGCTGTAGTAGGTGTTATTGTTGTGGCTATGATGCTACCGATATTTACTATGAGTGCGGGTATCTAAGGCC
>CAZVPN010000060.1:0-8545 GCA_964628135.1 uncultured Campylobacterales bacterium | reverse complement strand
CTCCTAGTAATGGCTTTTTGAGTGAGTGGATGATTTTTCAATCTCTGCTTGGATCCAGCCATATCGATAATACATCCTTGCGTCTGGCTATACCGTTTGCTATCTTTGCATTGGCTATGACCGGTGGTCTAGCGATTGCCTGTTTTGTCAAAGCATATGGGATTACATTTTTGGGGTTGTATAGAAGCGATAATGCAAAGCATGCTCATGAAGTCAATATTTTGATGCGTATAGGTATGATACTGATGACTCTGGTCGTGCTATCGTTGATGCTTATTACTCCATACTATCTTGGTATGTTTGATAAAGTTTTGATATCGCTACACAAAAAATCTATCATATCGGCAGTTTTTCCCAATGGTATTTGGCATATGCACTCTGTAGCGGTGCATGGCGGGGTGGTCTCTCCGCTTGTTTTGCTGGTGGCTTTGATTGTGGTGACAGGTTTGCTCTTTTTTGCTTACAAGGCTTTGGGTGTCAAAGAGAGGATTCATAATGCATGGGCTTGTGGATATAAAACCTCTGCCAAGACCCAATATAGTGCCACAGGCTTTGCAGGGCCGATTAGGCGATTTTTTGAGTGGCTCTATAAACCTCAGGAGCATTTGCATAAGGAGTTGCTATCGTCACATGATAGCAAATTTGATGATTCGCATTATGAGGTGCATGTCAAGCCCCTTTTTGAGAGGACACTTTATGATAGCATCTCCAAACTTGTCAACTGGACAAGCTACTGGGTCTATCGATTGGCACACTTTGAACAGACACGATATGCGGCAATGATATTCAATATGATGCTTATGGTGCTATTTGGATATCGTCTGTTTGCTCATGAGTTTAGTTGGGCGACATTTGCCCTAGAGGGGGTAGTGTCACTTATCTCTATCAAAATACTTATCATAGGAGAGAAGAGATGATATGGTATTTTGCTACGATAGTTACACTGTTTTTGATAGCTCCACTGCTTTTGAGCTTTATGAAAGCACTCAAGATGCTGCTGCTTTTCAAAAGGCCTATCTCGATATGGCAAGGGTATAGAAATTTTGCCAAACTTATGACCAAAGAGACGCTGATATCCAAAGAGGCAAGCTCCATTACACGGGTTGCACCTTTTTTGGTCTTGTCTCCACTTGTGGTAGTGCTATTTTTCTTGCCTCCGGTAGTGCAGGGGGCTTATTATGTCAGCTTTGTGGATGCCTTTACAATCACCGGATTGATATCTCTTTCTACCTTCTTTTTGATGCTGCTTGGTCTAGATAGTGCTAGTGCATTTGGAGGTATGGGTAGTAGTAGAGAGGCATTTATTGCCTCATTGGTAGAGCCTGCAATGGTGCTGACTGTCTTTAGTGTTTCGATGATGGCGGGTGATTTGGGTATTGGTCAAGCCGGCGTCAATCTGGCTGCACACTTTCCCAAAGAGCATACGGCTAGCTTTTTGTTTGCTGCTATTAGCTTTTTTATCTTGCTTCTTGCGGAGAATGGACGCATTCCCGTAGATAACCCTGAGACGCATCTGGAGCTAACGATGGTGCATGAGGCTATGATACTTGATATCGGCGGTATCTATCTAGCAATCATAGAGACGGCTTCATCTGTCAAATTTATCATATTTGCATCGATGTTTGTCTCACTTTTTGTGCCCTATGGTTTGATGCTTCCTGCTTGGGAGGCTGTGGCTGTTTTTGTGCTCAAACTCTTTGTTTTGGCGGCTGTAATAGCATTTTTGGAGGTCAATATTGCAAAGCTAAGACTTTTTAAGGTGCCACATCTTTTGGGGATCGCTATTGTATTTTCCTTTTTGTCGCTGATCACATTTTATGTATTGGGGGTGTAGATAGATGGTTGATTTTTTGATAGGATTGTTTCTTGCTACTTTGATAGCCACATTTTTTACTACTAGGTTATATGGGTTGTTGATGTGGTATTCGCTCAATTCATTGATGCTTGGCTTGTTGGCACTGCTTATTGGCAAACAAAGCGGTGATATTGCTCTTTTGATTACCGGTGTTGCTACTATAGTAATCAAAGCTGTCGGCATTCCCTATATCCTCAAAAAAATGAGTCAAAAGTTTCATTTCGTTCGCCAAATTACACCTCAAATCAAAGTGCA
This sequence comes from uncultured Campylobacterales bacterium, assembly GCA_964628135.1. Lineage (GTDB taxonomy): Bacteria > Campylobacterota > Campylobacteria > Campylobacterales > Sulfurovaceae > JAAXPZ01. Next base: position 6,435 of record CAZVPN010000060.1, on the reverse strand, counting down.
GTTTGCCATTATTTTGATACCTGCCATATTGGTTTTTACCTTTTATCTAGCAGAACCACTCACTCGTGCAATGGAGGCAAACTCCAACTATGTGGCTATTAGTATCTCTTCACTCTTTTTGTCGCTTATGTTGATGATAGAGCACAAAAATATCGCACCCAAAGTCATCGGTTTTTTGAGTATGGAAAATTCACTTTTTTTGCTAGGTGTTACTGCAACCAACGGTATGCCTATGCTAGTAGAGCTTGGGATATTTTTTGATCTATTGATGGCGATAGTGGTGATAAATTTACTCTTTGGGTATGAAGAGGAGACAAAGATATGATACTTATACTTTTGGTTTTGCCGGCTCTTTTGATGTTTGGTATCAGCTTTATCAAACATCCAAAGATCAATGCGATCTTTGTGGCTACCTCTATGTTGGTTCTAGTGCCTGCAATTTGGCTGTTGGTTATCCCTAAGCCATACTCTATAGTAGGTAGCTACCTTGTAGCAGACAAGTTGGATAGTTATGTTTTTTTGGTATCTGCTATTGTTAGTATAGGTGTTACTATCTCACTGATGACGCTAGAGAAGCATGTGCATATTGCTGAGCTTGCATATAGACGATTTTATAGATTTTTTGCTACTTTTTGGATAGGGCTAATATTGTCTATTTTGTCAAATAATATGGGGGTATATTGGATAGGTCTGGAGATGGCTACACTTTCTACAGTTTATATGATCAAGACAAATCATACAAACGCAGCACACAAAGAGGCTTGGAACTACATGATAGTGGGCACGATTGCTATTTCGTTGGTTTTGTTTGGGATCATTTTGATGTATGCAAGTGCCAAGCCTATTCTGGATGAGAAGGCGATGGATTTTGCACTATTGCTAAAGCATGCCAAAGATATTCCATCTCCATTTTTGTTTGAGATAGGTTTTGCGATTACTTCACTTGGAATGTTTATCAAGATGGGATTTTTTCCTATGAATCTATGGCTAGCACACATTGAAAGAGCCGCCTTTTATCCCGTGGCGGCACTCTTTAGCGGTATTTTGGAGAGTGCAGTGATCATTGGATTTTTTCGCTTTAGTCAAATTGCTATGGCGATAAATTATCAGCATCTATTTATTTTTGTCTTTGCATATGCTATTTTGACTATCTTTATAGTCTCATTTTTGATATTTAGAGCCAAAGATTTTATGCGACTATTTTCGCTATCGGGTATTGAGCATATGGCACTGATTGCTCTATTTTGGGTCAGTGGAGGGGCATTTGCGGCACTGCTTCATTTTGGTGCTCATGCCTTTTTGAAACCTGCACTTTTTCTATCGACGGGGGTATTGGAGTCTAGGGGCAAATATAGAATCGCCGGTGCTCTTAGGGGTTATCAGGGCAAGAGAGGGACGCTATTTTGGTTTTTGGTGTCTCTGTTTTTGCTTGCGATTATCTCTTTGCCGCCAAGTCCTATGTTTTTCAGTGAATTGTATGGATTTGGATCGATGGTGCAGATAGCAAAAGATAGCCACCATATGATCGCTATGATAGTAGCTATTGTGTTGCTTTTGGTTTTACTTTCGGTGATCTTTTATCGCTTTGTCGTGGTATACCAGTCTATGAAATATGAAGGCAAGGTCCAAGATAAAAAAGTCTATACAAGTGAAATTGTTGCATTATCGCTGTTTGCAGTGGCACTATTGCTACTATTGATGCCACAAGCCTTTGCTTATTTGCATCAGATAGCAAGTGGGGTGATACTATGAAGAGATTGATAGCACGATTTGCAAAAGATTGCATAGGGTATTTTGAGCTTGTTACTGTTTTTGACAAAGAGATTCAAGTGGAAAAGATAGACAAAAACAACCCAATAGCCGATACTTTGATGCATAAATATCCATCTGCTATTTGGTTTGAGAGAAAGATTAGAGATGATTTTGGTATAGAGTTTAGAGGCTCATTTGATGATCGTGCATTGATTCATCAAGAGAGTTTTCCTGATGGCATCCATCCTATGCTCAAAAGTTTCAAAGTCACAAAGCTTCATCAAGCTAAGTGGAGATCATACCCTTATGAGACTATCAATGGTGATGGGGTATTTCAAGTCTCAGTCGGTCCTATACACGCAGGTATCATAGAGCCGGGGCATTTTCATTTCTCTCAGGCAGGAGAGGATATGCTTCATCTTGAGGTGAGGCATTTTTATAAATATCGAGCCATTGAGAAGATGTTAGAGGGTAAAAGCCTGAGTGAAGCTAAGCCTATTATCGAAAGAATTAGCGGCAATGAGAGTGTGGCTTATCAGATAGCTTGGAGAGATATCTTTTGTCAATCAACAAGCAGGGATTTGGATGATAGTCTCAAGCTGTATGGTGCTTTTTTGTTGGAGCTAGAGAGGATTATCCACCACTTGACAGATATTGGGTTTATCCCAAATGATGCAGGATTTGGTGCAGCTTTGGCATATGCTTCAAGGATGAGTGAAGATGCAAGAAGATTGATGAAAAGGTTGACAAACTCAAGATTTGGTTTTGGTGGAGTCAATTTTGAGGATAATTTTACCGACAAAGATGAGCTTGTCAAATGGTTAGATAAGCTTAGGGATGATCTGGGTTGGTTTGAAGAGTGGATAGTAGATATCCCATCAGTTTGGGATAGATTTGATACTACCGGCGTGTTACGCACTAGAGATGCTATCAAGTATGGTGCCGTGGGTATAGTCGCTAGGGCATCTGGTCTTAGGCGAGATGTTAGATTGGATGATGCATTTTATGGTATGCATGGATTTGAGCTGCAAACAGGCAAGAGTGGAGATGTGGCTGCTAGATTTAAACTCAGAATAGCAGAGATATACAACTCTATAGATATGATGCAGAGCTTTTTGCAATCAGATGATAAGAGGTCTATTGTAGAGCAAGATGAGGTCTCAATCGATGGCAGTTATCATAGCTTTGTGGAGAGCTCCATCGGAGAGCTATTTATGTATATAGATATCTCTGGGGGCAAGATCAAACGATTTTTTGTGCGTGATCCTAGTTTTGTCAATTGGCAGGCACTGCATCTGATGATGCCCGGAAACATAATAGCCGATTTTCCGTTGATAAATAAAAGCTGCGATCTTAGCTATGCTGGCAATGACTTGTAATGGAGAGTATGTAGTATGATAAATTTTTGGCAAAAACGCTTACAAAATGGCATTGTTACAGAAAACAGAGAGCTTGAGAGTGAGATCAAATCTATCAAAAAAGAGCTCAAAAGTGCAGTCAAAAAGAAATTTGCAGGCTCTTTGGCAATCAGAATGGTAGATAGCGGTAGCTGCAATGCTTGTGAAGCAGAGTGCAATGCACTCTCAAATCCATATTATGATCTTGAGAGATTGGGTATATATTTTGTCGCTAGTCCTAGACATGCCGATGTGATGCTACTAAGCGGCTTGATGAGTTATAATATGACCCCACATGTGATAGATGCTTATGAGCAGATGCCATCTCCAAAGTGGATCATTACAATGGGTGATTGTCCTGTGATGCAGGCTCCATTTGACAAAACTTTTGCCATCAATGCACCGGCAAGCGACCATCTGCCTATAGTTCATCATATCTCAGGATGTCCTCCCGAGCCTTTAGAAATTATGAAGGCTTTGTTGGAGTTTATGAAAAAGATTTGATATGAAGATTTCATTAATGATAATATCTCTGTTTTTAACAGAGGTTATATTTCACTATATTGATATGAGTTTTGTGACTGAAATAGGATTGAGTACCGTAGTTTATATTGTGATTTTTTATATTTTAAAACAGTGGCTTGATGTATAATCCAATGCTTTTTACCAACAATCTGCTATAATTTTGACTAAAATATTTTCAAGGACAATTATGGCTACAATCGGTATGGGCGATATCAAAAAAGGTGTAAGATTAGAGATAGATGGCAATCCATTTAGAGTGACAGAGTTTCAGCACGTCAAACCAGGTAAAGGTGCGGCATTTGTACGTATGAAGATCAAAAACCTAAAAACAGGCAAAGTGATAGAAAAAACTGTGCATGCAGGTGACAAGTTTGAGGTGCCTGAGCTTGAGCAAAAAACAATGCAGTATCTTTATGATGATGGAGAGATGCTGCAATTTATGGATACAACTACATTTGATCAAATTGGGCTTACTCATGAGCAGGTAGGTAGAGATATCGAAGATTTTCTTGTCGATGGTATGGAGACCGAGATACTATTTCATAATGGTGAGGCGATCAGTGTCGAGCTGCCGAATACATATGTATATGAGGTGGTAGAGACACCGCCAAACTTCAAGGGAGACTCACAAGGAGGCAAAAAACCGGCTACTCTAAACAGCGGTGCGGTTATTCAGGTGCCTTTTCACGTGCTAGAGGGGGACAAAATCAAAGTAAATACCGTAGATGGTGAGTATTTAGAAAAAGCAAAATAATTTATCACTATTGATTTTTCATACACTACGGCAATACCACGCAGAAAAGGAGTGAATTTTGATATATGATTGTGTAGCAGTTATGGTTTTTGATTCACTTCATGGAGTATATCTATGAATTTTTTAGATAACTTTCTGACCAGCGGGCACTCCTTTTCTAAAAATGAATTTGATATAAAATCAAAATTCATGATGGTAAATGGTATGCTATTTACTGTAGCTCTATCGATCATCATTTTGACCATCGTTCATTTAAAAGAAAAAGAATATCTGTTTGCAGCTGCCAATACAACCTATGCAGTTGCCGCAATAGTTGCTATTTTTTTATTAAGACACAATAAAAGTTATTACAAATATGTTGCCTTTTTGATACCATTTGCAAGTTTGCTATTATTAACTATCGTTATTGCTATACATCCTGCCGAAAAAGTTAGATTGTCGTGGTTTTTGCTTGTGATTATTGTGGCTTTTTTTATAGAAACGAAAAGGGTAGGATACGTCTCACTTTTTATGAGTATTACAATAGTAACTATATTATATACTAGTAATTTATTAAAATTGAACCCTTATGAATACTTGCTAATTTCATCGATTATGATATTAACAACAATTGCTGTAGTTCTGTTTGTTAATAGAGAAATTAGTTTACAAAATATTCTATATGATCAAAATGCCAATCTAGAGAAACGGGTAAAAGATGAAATATTCAAACGAATATCTCTATATAAGCAAAGCAATGAAAAGCTGACAAAAAGCGCTGAAGACCTTGAGAGGCAAAAGAATGCCTACAAAGAGCTTGCATATTATGATACTCTTACCAAACTGCCAAACCGTGCACTTTTTTATGACAGGTTGCAGCATGCAATAGCCAAAAGCAAAAGAAGTCAAAAAAAGTTGGCGATCTTCTTTCTTGATCTTGACAATTTCAAAGACATAAATGACTCCTTGGGTCATCAAGCAGGGGATGAGGTGTTGAAAATTATTGCCGGCAGGTTAGAGAAGAAAATACGCAAATCTGATACAATAGCCCGTCTTGGCGGGGATGAATTTACATTTCTTATAGAGGATATCAAAAAATTATCCAGGATAAGCACGATTGCAAAAGATTTTATAGATGCCGTATATGAACCGATCAGTATCAAAGGGCACAAATTTTACGTAAGTGCAAGTGTAGGTATAAGTATATTTCCGGATGATGCATCAAACATGCAGGATTTGCTGAAACATGCAGATACGGCTATGTACAGCGCCAAAAGAGAGGGCAACAATCTTTTTCATTACTATAAAAAAGAGATGACAGACAGGTCTATTGAGAGATTGACTATGGAAACGAGCATAAAACATGCTATAAAAAATGATGAGTTTGTAGTTTATTATCAGCCGATATATAATAACAGAAATCTTGTATTGTCGGGACTGGAGGCACTTGTCAGGTGGGATCATCCCCAAAAAGGAGTGCTTACCCCGGATTATTTCATTGATGTTGCAGAGAGCAGTTCTCTGATTGTAGATTTGGGCGAAACTGTTTTGCGCAAAGTTGCAAAAGATTTGAACCAATGGCACAAAAAAGGCTTTGATCCGGATTTTGTCGCTGTAAACCTCTCTGTAAAGCAACTGCGTCATGAGAACCTGATCCCAACCATTAAAAGTGTTTTGCAGGAGACAAGTTTTCGCAAAAATTGGCTCGAGATGGAGATAACTGAGAGTTATACTATGCAAAAGCCGCTGGAGGCGATCAAAGTTTTGCATCAGATCAAAGAGCTGGGTGTCAAACTTAGCATAGATGACTTTGGTACAGGATACTCCTCGTTATCATACTTAAAAAAACTGCCTGTGGACAAACTTAAAATAGATAAATCATTTATCAATGGTATCCCTGAAAATAGTGAAGATGTAGTATTGGTAAAAGCAATTATCTCAATGGCGCACAGCATGGACTTGGTGGTGATTGCTGAAGGTATAGAAACAAATGTCCAGATGAAATTTTTGGATATCGCCAACTGCGAT
>CAZVPN010000059.1:2814-8599 GCA_964628135.1 uncultured Campylobacterales bacterium | reverse complement strand
ATTAAAACTTTTGCTTTAAAACTTTAATAAGAAAATCCGTTATTAAAGGAAAACGCCATATCCTTTAATAGTGATGATTTTTATTAAAACTTTATTTAAAAGAAAGGCGGAAGCAAAACAAGAATAGGCAGGATCAGAGGGGCTATCTGATTCTTGATCCTATGCGGTTGATTTTGGTGAGTCTGACTGCTGGGACTCTGAAGGTGGCTTTTTTGTGTCCGGCTGTGGATTCGTAGATGATCTGCTCATACATATACACATCATAAAAAAAGTAATCTTTGCCATTTTCTCGTCTGACGGTTTGATACATTATGTGCACCGGTATAGGGTGTTTGAGCTTGATGGTAGTTGGTTTGTTGCTGGCAAATATGGAGTTGATCTTGGATTTTGAGTATGAGAGACCACCGTTTTGCAGCAGCTCGTACATAAAGCCAAACGGCTTTTTGACACGCATACAGCCGGAGCTAAATACTCTATATCTATATTTGAATAGCGAGTGATTGTCTGTATCGTGCAGATATACCGAATACTTGTTTGGAAATATAAATTTGACTTTGCCAAGAGCATTGGATACTCCTGGGTATTGCACAAATCTATATGGCAGAGCGGCTTTTTTGTTTTTTTCAAATGCCAACAATCTGCTCATATTTAGCGGAACCTCCTTGCCTCCTTGAAAGACATGTATGTTGTGCTCTTTGAGGTAGCTTGGATGCTTTTTGAGCATCGGGATGAGGTCCCGCCTGACTAGATTGGCAGTGATAGTCCATGTCGGGTTGAGCACCATATACTCTATTTTGTCATTGAATATAGGAGTAGGGCGATCTATTCTGCCTACTATAATATCGCTGCTAAACACTTCGGAGCCGTTTTGGTAATATCTTAGTTTGAATTCGGGCACATTTATCTCTACATGATTTGCCTCAAGTCTATGAGGTTGGAGCTTGAGCATATCGAGATTGGTGATAATCTTTTGTATATATTTGCTTTTGGCGGTATTGAGATATTTGACGGTTTTGTTGTCTATATAGTCGCCTTGTGTTAGATTAAACCTCTTTTTAAAGCTCTCTATAGCTCTGCTTAAACTGCTTGTATAGCCTGCTCCTGCACTCTCGTTTTTTGGAAAGTCGCCTGTGGCTTTCAGGAGTTTTTTTATCATTCTTATGCGATTGCCATAGCTTCCCCTTTTGAGGGTTTTGCCATATGGGATCTTTTTAAATTTTGGCATTTTTCGGTATCTATCAAGCATATCAGAAAGAGCCAAATATTGATCTATCAGAGGAAGCTGGGATTTGAGGTATGATTTGATGCTTTGGTGTTGGATCGACTTTAAAACCGATTCGCCGGAAGGCATGGATTTGGGGTGTATCTCCCACACTGCACGCACATCTTGAGAGGCTTTGAGGTTTGCCATCTTTCTCTTGACCATCGCCCAATCCACATCGCCGATGCGAATAAAATGTATCAGCTCCAAAAAGCTCTGAGTCGCCAAGATGTCCAGTTTTGCTCTATCAGATGCTGATGCACTCCCATCATCGATAGCCAAAGATAGATCGATGATCTTATCTTGGTCAAACTGTTTAAATTTGTAGTTAAAGAGCGGATCACCAAGAGCATCTATCAATTGAGCAAAACGCCTGCTATTGTTTGCACCCACCCAAAGAGGCTTGTATCCGTTTGCTTTGTAGAGAGCATTTATAGTTTTGACTGAGCCGGGGTGTGCGTAGCGATTGATGTTGTGCTCTATATCTATACCCAAAGCCCCTTGAGCATAGGTTGTATTTATGAAAAATACAGCAAAAAGTATAGCTCTAAAAAATTTCAATATCGACTCCATTTAATTATTTTCTATATTCGCTATCTATTAGGCTTAGATATTTGACGGGTGTTGCCTTTTTGATCTCTTGTGCTAGCCATTTGATTTGAAACCATGCAGCACCGCTATCTCTAAGGTCTAGATAGTTTTTGAGGCTTCTTATGTTGAAGGTGATCACCATATCCACCTTCCAATTGTCTGTGACGATATGCTTGAAGCCATCTCCTACATTTCTCTTCTTTTTGCCGTTTTGCAAGGCATCAAATAGAGACTTGGCATCGCCTTTAAACTCCTCAAGATAGCCAAGTGATGATTTGGCTACGGCATTTTGTATGAGAGATGCATCTTTTTTGTATTGTAGATGAAGTTTGTCAAATATAGATCTGATCTCTATCTCAAGATAGTCTCGATCCGTTATGACAAACATATCAAACTCAAGCAGCCTCTCAAGAAAAAATTCAAATTGATCTTGTGCCTCCAAAGATGCCACAAAAGCATTTATGATGCCGCTCATTGTGTATCTTGTAGATCTGACGGAGATGGATTGGACTCTGTGCCTGGCGTGCTCTTGCAAAACCCCTCTGCTAGTGCCTTGGACTAGATAGCTAAGCGTTGCATGCTCTATGATAGAGTGGTGATGATGCACCCAGGCAAGATTGCTGAGTAGATCGGAGCTTTCTATGGAGTTTATAGCATCCAAGTCCATATCTCTCATAGCATTTTTGATAGCTTCATTTTCGGAGTTCTCAAAGCTGTCATAACAGGTTCTCGCTGCGATCTCTGCCACTCCTAGTCCAGATTCTCTAAGGAGTGTGACTTTTGGTCTTTGATATGTGATTGCAAACATTGTTTCTAGATTCATCTCTTTGGCACCATAATTTTTTTTGATACAATTATACCCAAATCTACAAGGATAAGTTTAATGGAGCCTAATGAACGCTTTTTTACATTTGAAGAGGATTTTAGAGACCCTTATGCAAGAGACAGAGACAGGGTGATTCACTGTAGCTCCTTTAGGAGACTTGAATATAAAACGCAGGTTTTTCTTAATCACGAGGGAGATTATTTTAGAACCAGACTTACACATTCGCTTGAGGTGAGCCAGATAGCACGCACACTCTCTAGGCAGCTTGGATTGAATGAGACACTATCTGAAGTGATAGCACTATCGCATGATCTTGGGCATACGCCTTTTGGGCATGTTGGTGGAGATACCCTTGATGAGCTGCTTAAAGTGGATGGCTTTGAGATGGGATTTGAACACAATTTTCAATCCTTTAGAGTTTTGACCAAGCTTGAGCAGAGATACAAAGATTTTGATGGTCTCAACCTGACTTTTGCTACTTTGGAGGGTGTATTGAAACACTCATATCCATACGAAAAGCCATTTTTGCACAATTTGGATAAACGATTTGATCTAAAAAAACACCCATCTTTGGAGGCGATGGTGGTAGATCATGCAGATGAGATAGCATATACTTCGCACGATATTGATGATGGCATCAAATACAATCTGATAAGCTTTGATGATATCATGGATACTGAGTTGGCACAGAGAGTCGATGATATGGTCAAAGGCGAAGGTGTCCAAAGAGATGACAGGCTATATAGACATAGATTTGTAGCAGGGCTTATCAAGCTTCTTGTGGAGGATTTTATATCCAACTCCCAAGCGGGAGTGGCAAAATTTAAAAAAGATAAACCGATATCAGCTACAATCTCTTCAGAGATTCCATTGCCGGTAGGCTTCTCCAAGGAGACAACAACTCAGCTCAAAAGGTTGAAAAAAGTGCTATTTGCCAAACTCTATAGGCACGAAAAGATAGTCGCCAAGATGTATGCGGGCAAGCAGTGCATACGCACACTATATAGATCGTTTATGGAGGAGAGTGATCTGCTGCCAAGCAGACAAAAAGCCGATCTTGAGAAACGACCCAAGCATAGAGTAGTGGCTGATTATATAGCCTCTATGACCGATAGATATGCACTCAAAATATATAAAGATATTAGCGGTCTAAATTGATATAGCATCAATCCGAAGAAAGTTTGGATATAATTCGCGAAAAATAGCGAGAATTACTCACTTTCAGGATATTTTATGCAAAAGATTAAAAATATTGCCGTCATAGCACACGTTGACCACGGCAAGACAACACTCGTAGATGAGCTGCTTCAGCAGTCAGGCACTTTCGCTGCACACCAGCAGGTAGATGAGAGGGTTATGGATAGCAATGATATAGAAAAGGAGCGAGGTATCACTATCTTGTCCAAAAATACGGCTATCACATATGGTGATCACAAAATCAATATCATCGACACTCCGGGTCACGCCGATTTTGGTGGAGAGGTTGAGCGTGTGCTCAAGATGGTCGATGGCGTGCTTCTCTTGGTGGACGCACAAGAGGGAGTAATGCCTCAGACAAAATTTGTCCTCAAAAAGGCGATAGAGTTGGGGCTCATCCCGGTAGTAGTGATCAACAAAATAGACAAAGATGGTGCAGAGCCTGATCGTGTCATGGATGAGGTGTTTGATCTCTTGGTTGCTTTGGATGCAAGCGAAGAGCAACTTGAGTTTCCTGTGCTCTATGCTGCCGCTCGTGACGGTTATGCCAAGTGGGAACTTGAGGATGAAAACAAAGATATGACCCCTCTTTTTGAGGCGATATTAGATAAGGTGCCATACCCAAAAGGCTCTCCTGATGCTGATACACAAGCACAAGTCTTTACGCTAGATAGCGACAACTTTGTGGGGCGAATAGGAATATCCCGTATATTTAACGGCAAGGTCAAAAAGGGTGATGAGTATCTATTGGTCAAATCTGATGGCTCCAAATCAAAGAGCCGCATTAGCAAGCTTATAGGCTTTAAGGGGCTTGATAGAATAGAGATAGATGAGGCAGAAGCTGGAGATATTGTCGCTATTGCCGGATTTGGAGATATAGATGTAGGCGATAGTGTATGCGATCCAAACAATCCGGTGCCACTCGATCCTATGCATGTAGAGGAGCCTACACTATCTGTCATAATGTCGGTAAATGATGGACCTTTGGCAGGCACAGAGGGCAAACATGTCACATCCAACAAGATCAGAGAGAGACTCGAAAAGGAGATGGAGACAAATATCGCTATGAAGATGGAGCCATTGGATGATGCCAGCTTCAAAGTATCAGGTCGTGGAGAGCTTCAGATAGGTATCTTGGCAGAAAATATGCGTAGAGAAGGGTATGAGTTTCTTCTCGCTCGCCCAGAGGTAGTGACCAAAGAGGAGAATGGAGTCAAAATGGAGCCATTTGAGCATTTGGTCGTAGATGTACCGGAGGAGTTTCAGGGTGTGGCTATCGAGAAGCTTGGCAAGAGAAAGGCAGAGATGACCTCTCTTACACCTATGCCGGATGGCACTGTTCGTCTGGAGTTTGAGATACCGGCACGCGGATTGATAGGCTTTAGAAGTGAGTTTTTGACCGATACCAAGGGTGAGGGGATAATGAATCACTCCTATTTGGAGTATCGTCCATACACAGGTCATGTGGAGAGTAGAACACCGGGTGCTCTTGTCTCTATGGATGATGGTGAAGCGGTAGCCTTTTCTATCTTCAACCTGCAAGCAAGAGGCACACTCTTTATCAAACCTCAAGACAAAGTCTATAACGGCATGGTGATCGGAGAATCAGCACGCCCGGGAGATTTGGAGGTCAACCCACTCAAGGGCAAACAGCTTACAAACATGAGAACAAGCGGAGCAGATGAGGCGATCAAATTGGTTCCTCCACGCATAATGTCTCTTGAGGCAGCAATGGAGTGGATAGAAGAGGATGAGCTTATCGAGGTCACACCAGAATCGATCAGAATACGCAAAAAATACCTAGACCCAGTCATGAGAAGAAGACACGCCAGAGACAAAAAGAACGCAAAATAAACAGTTAGGCCAAGGCATCCCCGCCCCCTAACCAAACTTCACCAACCACCCTTCAT
>CAZVPN010000059.1:0-2714 GCA_964628135.1 uncultured Campylobacterales bacterium | reverse complement strand
CACATCTATCACCTCTCCACCAAAATATAGATTTGGGATAAGTTTTGACTCCAAACTGTGCGGATCTATCTCTGCTGCGTTGACCCCACCTGCGACAGCTTCTGCGTATTTGAATCCTCTTGTATCGCTGATATGCAGTCTGAGATTTTTTATGGTATGCACTATACGATTTATCTCTTTTCTATCAAGGGATGCCTCTGAATTTGCTTTTGTTTTGGCGTGCTCTATGATGATTGGTATTAGCTTTTTGTGTATTATGCCCTCGAGCCACAAACTCAATGGTTTGTCGCTTTTTTTGTTTATCATTTGGCTTAGTAGATTTGTCAGTGCCTCCTTGCTATAATCAGGCATTAGATCCAGTGAGAGTTCGCAATAGTCATAGTTTGCAAGCCCTGCACTCACCTCTGCACTTATATCCAAAATCGCCAATCCCGATATCCCATAGTCTGTAAAGAGCAGATCGCCATTTCGCTCAGTGATATATTCGCCATTGGCATATAGTTTGGCACTGCCTTTGATCTTGACACCTGAGCATCTTTTGGTCCAGCTCTCATCTGAACACAACGGCACAAGCACAGGTCGCCTAGGTATCAATGTATGCCCCATCTTGGTAGCAAAAAGATATCCACTATCAGAGCCTCCCAAGGCAGGAGCAGCCACCGAGCCGGATGCTATCATCAGGTGAGTAGAGCTTTTTTCTCCAAGAGATGTCTGAAGGACAAAACCGCCATCTTTGTATTCGATATTTGTAACCTTGCACTCAGATATGATCTTGGCACCCGCCTCTTGGATAGCATACACCAATAGATCAATCACAGAGTTTGCTTGCATAGAGAGAGGAAAGAGCTTGCCGTCATCCTTTTCAACTATATGCAGACCTATGGAGTGAAAAAAATTTATGACTTTATCTGAACCATAGCCATCAAGAATTTTATCTACAAAGTCGCGATTTTGAGAATGAAAACGACTGCTATCTATGTTGCGATTGCCGATATTGCACTTGCCGTTGCCAGATACCGATATCTTTTTGCCTATGCGACTGTTTTGCTCCAGCAAAGTGACACTCTTGCCGGCTCTTGCTAGCGTGATAGCCGCACTTGCACCTGCTGCACCGCCTCCGATGATAATCCACTCTTCTTTTTTCATACTGCATTATACTAATTTTAGATATAATTCCCACAACAAATCATAAGGATAATTTATGTGTGCAGAGCGTATGCAGCGGATAGTGCAGGCTATTATTTTAGGCTTGATACTTGGACTTTGGGGTTCAGGTATGATACAGATAGCTTTTTTGTTGGTTTTAGCGATGATTATACTGCTTTTGGTGGGTGGATTTACGGGATTTTGTCCAGGGCTTATGATACTCAAGGCTATCTTGCCACCGTGCAATGAAAACAATATCAAGGAGAGATAGTGGCATCCATTTCATATAAAGACTCAGGCGTAGATATCGATGCGGGCAATGCATTTGTGGAGGCGATCAAAAATGATGTCAAAAGCACATTTGACAGCAATGTCATAGGGGGCATAGGCTCTTTTGCCGGTGCTTATGCACTGCCAAGCGGATACAAAGAGCCGGTCATTCTCTCAGCCACCGATGGGGTAGGCACCAAGCTAAAATTGGCGATCGAGAGCGGCAAATTAGATAGCGTAGGGATAGATTTGGTAGCGATGTGCGTCAATGATCTCATATGCAATTTTGGTACGCCTATGTTTTTCTTGGATTATTATGCTACCGGCAAGCTTTTGCCACAAAATGCACATTCGGTCGTATCCGGTATAGCAGAGGGTTGTCGTAGAAGTGAGTGTGCTCTTGTAGGTGGCGAGACGGCAGAGATGCCGGGGATGTATAGTGAGGATGATTTTGATTTGGCGGGCTTTGCGGTGGGTATTGCAGAGCGAAGTGAGATGGATAGAGTCTCTCTGGTCAAGCCGGGTCAAATCCTCATCGCACTGCCAAGCTCCGGTGTCCACTCCAATGGCTATTCGCTAGTGCGCAAGCTGTTTTTCGAGAAGCTTGGTATGAGCTTGGATGATCAATTTGAGGGCAAGCCTCTTATAGATACGCTACTTGAGCCCACAAGGATATATGTCAAAGAGTTCAAAGCCAACAGAGACAAGATAGTAGCCTTAGCTCACATCACAGGAGGCGGCATAGTCGAAAACCTCCCAAGAGTCTTGCCGGAGGGCATCAAAGCAGTTGTAGAGAAAGATGCTATCAAGGTATTGCCAATCTTTGAGTTTATGTCTCGGCATGTAGAAGAGGATGAGATGTATAGGGCATTCAATATGGGTGTCGGCATGGTCTGGGTAGTCGATCCCAAGGATGTGGATGATATAATTGCAAGCACAGACGGCTATGTGATAGGCTATCTGGAAAACGGAGAAAAAAAAGTGGAGATTGTATAATGTCAGTTCCTGAAGATGTAGGATGCGAAAACAAAATATGCATCAAACGCAACGAATGCAACAGAAACAAAATAGCAAGAGAGGGCAAAGCTAGAGAAGTCAAGACATTTGGCGGAACAGAAGAGAAGGGTTGCGGCAAGTTTATTCCTATCAAAAAGGGATAGTTTGCCCCAATATAGGCAATTCTATTGACAATTTAAGTTTGTTTGATTATAATTGCACTCCTTTTTAGGAAGAGCGGAGTGTGGCGCAGTCTGGTAGCGCACCTGGTTTGGGACCAGGGGGTCGAAGGTTCGAGTCCT
>CAZVPN010000058.1:7306-8612 GCA_964628135.1 uncultured Campylobacterales bacterium | reverse complement strand
GATCTATTTTTATTGCGATAAAACTCTGCTGCTTTTTGTTTGCCCAATCTCTCATACTCTTTGGCTATCTCTTCATTTTTTGCTTTGATTGTGGCCGTAGTATCTTTTGATATTTTTCGGACGCTTGATTTGTATCTGCTTTTTGGGAAAGTCGATACAAAACTCTTGCAGTCACTTTTGATCTGTTTTGCCAACTCATCTGATGATGGATTTGATCTAAATCTAGCATATAGGCTCTTTATGTGCATATAGTAGGCTTTGTCTGCATTTTTCATATATCCATAATCAGACAGATATGTTTTGGCATAAAAATCAGACAATAGATACTCGCCTGCGTCAAAATGCATCTTTGCAAGCTCTAAAGTCATCTCAGCAAGCCTGCTTGAGTCGGGATGTTTGCTTCTGTATCTGATAAAATTTTCATCTGCTGTTTTGGTGGATTTTTTATTTGTGCCATCCAAAGTCGCTCTGGTAGGCATACAGGCAGAGAGAAACAACAATGAGAACAAAACAACAATAATATACCTTCTCATATCATCCATCTCCTTTGCGATATGCGATTATATCATAATTATTTTTTGTAAAATTGATCTATTTTTACCTTCTGTTACTTTTTGGAGTGTATAATTTAATTAACCATTAGAAAAAGCTCTAATGGTATACCAATTTAAAGGATCAAAGATGAACAGAAGTATCACAGGTAGACATTTTGAATTGACAGAGCCTATCAAAGATTATATCAATAGTGCACTGGATAGCTTGGAGAAATATAACCTTGAGATAATATCTGCATCTGTAGTAATATCAGGTGACACAAAAAACGGCAAAAAAGGTTTTAGCACTGAATTTGTAGTCAACCTAAAAGGCAAAAATACCGTCGTAATCACACAAAAAGACAAAGATGTTTATGCTGCCATAGATTTGGGTATAGAGAGGATCAAAAAGAGCCTAAGAAGATATGCGGATAAGATAAAAGACCACAACAATATAAGCCTCAAAGAGCTAGGAAGCGAAGCTGAAGCAGTCTCAGAGATTGCTGATAATATGGATTCAGAACCTGAAATTGTTCCAATGGATTTAGAGCTTCACAAGCCAATGGATTTTGATGAAGTGATCGATATACTAAGAGCTGACCACAAACAGCAATTTTATGTCTTTAACGACAATGAAGGCAAAATGAGAGTAATGTACAAAAGAGCCGACGGCAAGTTTGGACTCTATTAAAAAGCAGTGCGGCATAGCCGCATTTGCTTCTTTAATGAATGATTCTTTTTAGACTATCAACTTTTCCGACTATCAAGACTAT
>CAZVPN010000058.1:0-7206 GCA_964628135.1 uncultured Campylobacterales bacterium | reverse complement strand
GACTATTCCGACTATTCACCCTATCTTTTGCATAAGATATAATATCCTCATCGCTTGCCATATCAAGCCATCTAAATCTTTGACCGCTCTGAATAGTTCCATCCAGGATATCACCGCTGCTTCTAAATTGTAGATCCAGCTTGGCTATCTCAAATCCACTCTCTGTTTGGGCAAATTTTTTGAGTCTCTGGTTGTCGGGATTTCGCGTAAATAGATAGCAGCGACTTGCAAGTCCGTTTCTGCCTACTCTGCCTCTGAGTTGATGAAGTGTAGCTAGCCCTAGTCTCTCAGCCCCCACTATAACAATACGAGTAAGTCTAGGCAAAGATATGCCAACCTCCACCACGGTAGTAGCCAGCAGGATATCTCCTTTTTCTCTAAACTCCAAAAGCACACTCTCTTTATCTTTGTCCTTGCCGTGGGTGACATAGACATTGTCAAATCTCTCCTGCCAAAAAGCCCTGCTCTCATCGATAGATTGATATGGCACTTCAC
Organism: uncultured Campylobacterales bacterium; assembly: GCA_964628135.1. Lineage (GTDB taxonomy): Bacteria > Campylobacterota > Campylobacteria > Campylobacterales > Sulfurovaceae > JAAXPZ01. The sequence goes on along the minus strand of CAZVPN010000058.1, from coordinate 6,711 downwards.
TGCTCTGCTCCACCAGCGGATAGATGATTAGCACTTGATGATTTTTGTTGATTTCAGATCTAATATCATCCATCAAATCACCAAAACCGCTTTTGTCTATCACTATCGTCTCTACCTCTCTTTTGAATGGGGTAGATGTTATGAGGCTTACATCCACAAGTTCACTCTCCATCATTGCTTGGGTGCGTGGTATCGGGGTAGCTGAAAATTGCAGATAGTGAGGCTTCTTTTCGCCATTTGCAGAGATAAGTGCCTCCAGCATTGCCCTTTGGTTTGTGCCAAATCTATGCTGCTCATCCACCATCACAAGTGCAGCTTGCGGTAGATCATCTTTATACAGCAAAGCGTGTGTCCCTATGATAAAATCGGCACTTTCATACTCTCCCTCTTTGCTACTTTGCGAAACAAGTGCAACAGATACATCCTTGGGAAGATATTTGCAAGCCTCCTCATATAGCTGAAGAGCCAGCAGTGATGTGGGTGCCATCAATATGCTTTTGTGCGGTAGTGCTATCATCACTGAAGCCAATATCACCATCGTCTTGCCAGACCCTACATCTCCGACTATCATCCTTTTTCCAGCCCTGTCATCTTGAGAGAGATCATATCTGATTTGAGATATTACCTTTTGTTGATCAGCCGTAAGCTCAAAGGGTAGTGATCGGACAAATCTATCTATATCGCCGTTTAAACTTGCAATAGCAGGAAAGTCAACCCTTTTGGATCTTAGCTTTTTGATATGATTGTATGCCTCTACAAACTTCAACACCTTAATAGTATCATCCCTGAGAGCACCATTTTGATATATCTCATCCAAGCTATTTGGAAAATGCAGATGCATCAGCACCGACACCTCTTTGCTATCAAGTCCCTCGTTAAAAAGACTCCTCTCAGTCACAAATTGCTTGATCAGCTCTCGTATCTCACTCTCTTTGAGCACAGTTTTATATTTGGGGATAATCTTGCCGATCTCTTTGATAGATTTTGGTTGTGGCATCTGCAAATATCCATTATACTCCTCTAGCCTGCCTTGTATATAATGATGAGATCCTATTGTAAAAAGCTGATAGTGATATGGGGTAGATCTAAAAAATATAGATGAAATACGACGGTTTGAGTTGACCAGCTTAAAGGTGATACGAAGCTTACCCTGATATGTGGCACTCTTCTCAACTGTCACTTCAAGAGTATTGATCTTGCCAATTTGCAAACGCTTTGTGAGTGTAGTATCCAGATATGAGCTTGGCACTATTAGAGCCAAATCAAGTAGCGTAGTTATCTTTAGCTTCTTGAAAAGTGCTTTGACCTCTGGCATATCTACTCCTGAATAGTTTCGACAATTATACTAAAAAAATCAAACCGGGAATCAAAAATATGTCATATTGCCATATTTGTGCACTATGCATTAACGCATGCTACTTATTGGTCAAAACAAAATAGGACAACTCTGCTATCTCACTATGTTTGGATATAAAACTGTTGATCTCATCTAATGTAGTATTGGAAATTTTTTCCAAAACTCTCTTGCTGTTGCCCAACTCTTGGTCATTGTAGTATTCGTTGAATGCTATACTCAACCTTTGATTCAGCGTCTCGTTTCTGAGTGGTTCGCTTCCCAATAGAAAATCTTTGGCAGATTGTAGCTCATCGGCTGTGATGCCGTCTTTTACAAAAGTAGATATGAGATTTTGGACGGCATCTTGTGCCTCTTGGCTGCTTTCTATTTTGGTTTGGAGATGACCTTTGAGATATGAGCCTGTTTTATTGATGGCAAATGATGAGTAGGCAGAGTATGCCAAGCCTCTTTTGACCCTGATCTCCTCCATCATTCTACTTCCAAAACCACCGCTACCTAGCACAAATGAGGCTATTTTGCTCAGATGCATCTCATCACTATCATATGAGAGATTGTATGGAGCTCCAAAGTATATATATGCCTGCTCGGTTTTGGCATTTTGGGTGAGCGTTTTGGGTGTGCTTCTTGGATAGATCTTGGATATCGCTTCAGGAGTAGCATCGCCAAGCACTTTGAGCACCCTGTCCACTGCTTTGGATAGATCATCTTGGCTCATATCGCCGCCGGCTACTACTATGAGATTCTCTTTGCCCAAATGTTTAGAGATGTGGTCTCTCAACTCACCTAGCGTAATAGACTTGATACTCTCAATAGTGCCGCCAAATGGATGCTCCCTGGGTGTGCCTTCAAACAGTAGTGATTTGAGTCCATTTGAAGCGACATAGTCAAAATCGCTCTGCTTGTGAGTAAGCTCACCAATAGTTTGCATCTGAATCTTCTCAAAAGCCTCATCGCTATAGTTTGGATCAGATAACAATCTCTCAAGCATATCCAAAGCAAACTCAAACTCACTGGAGAGTGCACTAAGAGTCACAACAAAGGTCTCAGCACCGGCAGATGCACTCAGTGAGACTGCTCTACTCTCCAACATATCGGCAAATTTCTCACTCCCTGGCTCTTTACTGCCCTCACCAAGCAATTTGGCTGAGAGTTTGGCAACACCGGCACTGCTATCACTCAAAGAGCCGCTATCTCTAAAAACAAACTGCATAGAAACTAGTGGCAATCTCCTATCTTGCTCAAAAATTACAGGGATAGTGATATTGCCACTTTGAATAGTCTCAACAATCGCCATCAATAAAACCTCTCCAATATCTCATAAGCTGTATTTCTCTTGGCAGGCTTTTCGCCCACATCCTTGATGAGTCTGATCATCTCATCTTGATTCATTTGATTGTGTGCTCCGGCGGCTGAGACTACATTCTCCTCCATCATTGTGCTACCTAGGTCATTAGCCCCAAACAAAAGTGCCATTTGACCTATATAGCTTCCTTGCGTGACCCAAGAGCTTTGGATATTTGGCACATTATCCAAAAATAACCTCGCTACTGCCAAATATTTCAGATATTGATTTGCACTTGTTTTGCTCAGCGTAGGAAGCTCTCTTTTGAGTTGGGTATTATCGCTTTGGTAGCTCCACATTATAAATGCCCTAAAACCGCCCGTCTCATCCTGCAATCTTCTGACATAATCAAAATGCTCCACAATCTCACGAGTAGTCTCAACTGTGCCATACATCATAGTTGCCGTAGATTTGATACCAAGCTTGTGTGCCTCTCTATGCACCTCTAGCCAAGTGTCTTTGTCGAGCTTTTTGGGTGCTATGATATCTCTGACTCTGTCGCTAAGTATCTCGGCTCCGGCTCCCGGTATCGAGCTAAGCCCCTTTGCCTTGAGACGGCTAAGAACCTCCGGTATAGTGAGCCCCGATCTACGGGCAATGTAGTCTATCTCTATCGCAGAAAAGCCGTGAATCGTGACTTGTGGATATTTGTCGTGGATATGCTCAACCAGATCCTCATACCACTCAATCTCAAGCTTTGGATGTACACCACCTTGAAAAAGTATCTGAGTGCCGCCAATTGCCACAAGCTCATCTATCTTTTGGTCTATCTCGTCAAAAGTAAGGATATATGCATCCTCCTTTTTCTCATGTGTATAAAATGCACAAAACTTGCAATCTACCCAGCAGATATTGGTATAATTGATATTGCGATCAACCACAAAAGTAGTCACACCCTTAGGATGCAACTCCCTTTTACGCTCCAAAGCCATCTTGCCAAGAGTCTTGAGATCAGCATTCTCTATCAAATCAACCGCCTCATCCACCGACAAACGCTTATTGTTTAAAACTCTACTAACCATACGATAGATTCCCTATTCAATTTTTTCTCAAAGCTCAAAGCAGAAAGCCTAAAACTAAAAGCTTTCAAACTAACAACTTTTCAGACTATTCAGACTATTCAGACTATTCAGACTATTTAGACTAACGACTATTCAGACTATTAAGACTATTCCAACTATTCCCCAATAGCATCCAAAACACCGTTGATAAACTGTGGTGCCTTATCATCTGCTAGCTCTTTGGCTAGCTCTACTGCTTCATTGATTATGATAGCTCTATCAGTTTTTTCTACCAATATCTCATACGCCCCAAGTCTCAAGATAGCCTTCTCTACTTTACCAAGCGAATCATAATCCCACTCTTTGAGGTGCTCTTTTATTTGGGCATCAAGTCTATCAAGATTGGATATAGTGCCATCAAAAAGAGTGTGAGAAAACTCTCTTTGTTTATTGCGTATCTTGTCGCTCTCCAAGACTTCATCAGCATATTTATTGATATCGTCATTACCCAAATCATATGCATATAAAAGCCCTACAACGGCTCTTCTTGCTTGGTGTCTGGTTGCCATTAGTCGAGCTCTTTGTAGAGATTTGTCATCTCAATGAGTCCTGTCATCGCCTCTGCACCTTTATTGCCGGCTTTTGTGCCTGCTCGCTCAATAGCCTGCTCTATACTATCTACAGTCAATACACCGAAAGATACTGGTTTGCCATATTTTAGAGTAACATTTGCTATACCTTTGGTGGCTTCGGCAGATACGTAGTCAAAATGCGGTGTAGCACCCCTGATCACTGCACCCAGGCAGCATACAGCATCATATTTGCCGCCCGCAAGTGCTTTGTCCAGTGCAAATGGTATCTCAAATGCTCCCGGTACAAGGATTAGATCCAAATCCTTCTCATCCCCGCCAAGTCTAGCATATGCATCCTTGGCACCCTCTACCAGTCTATCCGTAATAAAGTGATTAAATCTAGCACTAATAATTGCTATTTTTTTCTTTTTGTCAACACTAAGATTACCTTCTACAATTTTCATACTTTTCACCTTTTTGTCTCTCTTTTTTGGCTATTATATCCAAAAGCTACTTTATCTGCTTTAGTTTGGCAGACCCCAATATCCTAATTCCGTCTACGGTACCTAAATTTGCTATTCCTGAAGAGTCTATATCAAATGTCAACACCCCTTTGCCTTTGGAGAAATTTGAATTGTTTATATGCATTTTAATCTTTTTTGGAGAAATGCTGAATTTAACCTTGCCGCCATCATTCTCAGCTCCAACTGCTGTCATATAATATGTTCCGTTTTTGCCTATTCTGGAATAATTAACAATATTGTGATATAAGTTGAGTAGGTCATTGGTGCTGAAATATGGCAGTTTTGTTTTGGTATCAATAAGTTTTTTGCCGTTTTGCCATACAGTATAATGTTTTGTAACTACTTTTTTTCTATAATTAAAACTATATACTCTTTGCACTTTTTTGTTGTCCCGATATCTCTTTTCGACTTTATAATATTGCGAGTAGTATTTCCCGTTTTTTATGAAACCTTTTGACACTCTGTGATCAATAATTCTTTTTGCTTTTAGCTTTGCCAACCCGGCCAATCTGATCTCTACGGCTACACTGTAAGAGCTCTTTCCGACATGATAATCTATATCTATATTTGCCAAAGTACCAAATATACCGCCGTCGATTACATACTTTAGATTTGCGCCATTCAAAGAGACCAACAATAGAAAAAAAACAACAATGACTCTACGCAAATTAAATCCTAATATTTATCTGTTTGTATAATTTTACTATAATATTGTGTAAAAACAGCGAAATAGGTCAAAAATGCCAAAATCGAATATAGTAGAACTCAATGCAACCAAAACAATCAATGCCATAAATGGAATGGATACACACATAGCAACAACCATACAGGGGATGTTGTCTCCAATATATAATAAGTTTCCGTTTTTATCAAGTACTCTATTTGGTATACCTATCGCGAACTTGCTGGCAGCTATCATTGTTCTGCTGTTTTTTTTAATGCTCAGGGGCATATTTACAAAAAGTATCTCCTCTTGGCTTCAAAAGCTTGCCAAAAAAACAGATACATACTATGATGACAAAATCATCTCTGCACTAAAACATCCACTTAGCCTGGGATTTGTGTTGATAGGATGGCATATATTTTTTCTTTTGATATTCAAAGAGACTGAATTTATCAAGCATCTACTAAATACTTTTACTGTATTTTTAATCTTTTGGGCTATTGTCTCAATAGCTGAAGCCCTCAAGGGCATACTATATCACGCCACAGAAAAGCTAAATCCGGATCTCTCCAAAGAGATGGGCAATTTGGTGCTTAAAATGATCAAGGTTGTTATATGGGGTATAGGATTTGCCGCTATGCTTCAAGTTTGGGGTATAGATGTAACGGCACTTATAGCATCTCTGGGGCTTGGTGGTTTGGCATTTGCACTTGCCGCCAAAGATACAGCTGCCAATCTCTTTGGCTCTTTCGCCATACTAGCCGACAAATCAATACGAATAGGTGAATGGATCAAAGTCGATGGCGTTGAGGGTGTCGTAGAGGATATAGGCACCAGAACTACAAAGATAAGAACATTTGAAAAGTCATTGATAGTGATGCCCAATATGATTTTGGCCTCCAAACCGATAGAAAACTACTCCCGCAGGGGCGTAAGGCGCATCAAAATGCACATAGGACTCGTATACTCCACCTCAAAAGAGCAGCTCTCCAAGATTGTGAATGATATAAAAATCATGCTTCAAAACCATCCAAGCATCTCTACCAATGAGACCATTATGGTCAATTTTGATGCATTTGGTGATAGCTCTTTGGATATCTTTATATACGCTTTTAGCAAGACATCCAATTGGAAAACATATTTAGACATAAAAGAGGATATCAACCTAAGAATAATCGAAATAGTCCACCAAAACAACTCAGACTTCGCTTTCCCATCACAAAGTATCTACATAGAAAAAACGGGGAGCTA
>CAZVPN010000057.1:0-8777 GCA_964628135.1 uncultured Campylobacterales bacterium | reverse complement strand
TGCTATTATAACAAAAAATTGAAGCTTTGTAAATGGCAACTATCTCCAGCTTTTTATGTTATCCACTATCCCATCAAGTAACTTTTTTCTAGACTCTTTACTTGCCCAAGCTATGTGAGGAGTGATCAGTAGTCGTTGTGGATTTTTCAGATGCAACAATGCATTATCAGGCTCAATTGGCTCATTTTTGGTCACATCCAAAGCAGCATATATCTCTCTGTTATTCATTTGCACGGCAAGATCATCCTCATTGATGATGCCGCCTCTGCCAAGATTTAGCAATATGGCACCATCTTTGAGTAGCGGCAGGTTCTTAGCGTTTAATAGATTGTCTGTGTTGCTATTGAGTGGGGCGTGTATGGAGATGATATCGGAGCTTGAGAGTAGATCCTCAAGACTCTTTTGTGGGTATGGCTGATCGCTATTTTGTCCGCTTGTAGAGTAGTAGCTTACATTGGCTCCAAATGTTGTAGCGATTTTGGCGACCTCCTGCCCTATTGCTCCTAGTCCGATGATGCCCCAATCTTTGCCGGATATCTCAAAAAATGGACGGCTCAAATCGGTAAAGATATCATTTTTTGACCATCCGCCATCTTTGGTATATCTATCATAGTATGGTATCTGTTCAATGAGAGCAAAGAGCATCGCAAAAGTATGCTGAGCCACACTCTTGGTAGAGTAGCCTGCGACATTTTTCACCTCTACCCCAAGCTCTTTGGCAGCTTGCAAGTCTATATTGTTCATCCCTGTTGCTGCCACGCAGATAAGCTTGAGTTTTTTAGCTTGCTTCATCAAATCTCTATCGATTATCACCTTATTGGTAACGATCACCTCAGCATCAACTATCCTATCAAGCACCTCATCAGATGCAGTAGTCTCATAAACCACCAAATCACCAAGCTCTCTCAAAGGCGACAAATCAAGGTCACCACCAAGAGTCTTTCTATCCAAAAGTGCGATTTTCAAAAAACTCTCCTTAATTTAATGGCACCCCACCGTTGTCTTCGCATCCACCTTCACTCTCTTGTGTCACAGATGCACTACATCCACTATCGGGTGCTTTATAGATGCTCTCTTCGACCTTTTGTTCATCTGCTTGCTCTTTTGGTTTGGAGAGCAAATTATAATACTCTATGATCGCCTTGTCTCCTTTGATGATCTTGGATAGATTGCCCTTTTTGATCACAAGCACCGGTATAGAGTTGATATCAAGCTGCTTGATAAAAAACCTAGCATTTGTATCAAATACAGATATGCCCTTGTAAGCAATATTGTGCTCTTTGAAGTAGGCTTTGACCTTTTTGCAGTGAGGGCAAGTCTCAGAATGGATCAGGTAGGTTCCATCTGTCGTCATTATGGCTTTGTTTTGTGTCATAGCAAGCATATTCATCGATACAAAAATAGCTGCAATAGCAGGAATGGCATATACCAAATAACGCCAATTTGAAAACAGAGCAATGAGCAAAAGAGAGCTATATACACCCAAACAAAATATACAAGGCTCAGGATTGGCTATGATCTGATAACTGATCATAATACTCTCAAACGCTATTGCAGCATACAGAGTGAGAAAAAATAGCTTCTCAAATGAGCTTTTACGCAAAGATAGCCATCCAAATATAGCTATCAAAAGTGCCCCTGCTGCACCAAAGAAGTTGAGATACACAGAGTTAAACTTGAGCAACTCTCCTGCCAACTCACACCCCTCTGTCCCGCATATGGATGTATGATGAAGCTTGGCATAAGTTTCTATTCCGATATATATCAGCAGCAATATCGGAAGTATAACTCTACTAAATATCTTCATAATCTATCTCCAAATAAATATTGTCTGCATTATAGTCTATTTTGGTAAATTTAGTTTAAATATAATAACTAATGATCCGTGATAGATTTTACTATTTTTTCGGCCTTTTCTTTGGCTTTGTCTATGTCATCATCAAATACTAGACTAACAGCCATCCGGCGACCTATGTGAGATTCTGGCTTGCCAAATACTCTCACGAAACTATTTTTGCTAAAAGCATCATCAGGAATATTCAAGATAGGATCGGAGCTTTCGTTTTTGGCTTTGTATGCTCCACAAGCACCGCCTCCATAGGTGGTATATTCAAGCGGAAGTCCCAAAACGGCCCTTATGTGTAGTGCAAATTCACTCTGGCTTTGGGTGATGAGGGTGACCATGCCGGTATCGTGTGGCCTTGGGCTTAGTTCTGAGAAGTAAACCTCATCATCTTTGACAAAAAATTCAACCCCAAATATGCCTCTGCCACCCAATCCGTCAGTTACGGCTTTGGCTATATCTTTGGCTTTTTGCAGGGCTTGATTGCTCATTGGCATAGGCTGCCAAGATAAGACAAAGTCTCCGTTTTCTTGTCTATGCCCTATCGGATCGCAAAAAATAGTGCCGGTTTCATTACGCACAGTCAGTAGAGTGATTTCATAATCAAAAGGTATAAACTCCTCTACTATCAGTTCGCTAGCATCTCCTCTTGCTTCCTTGGCAATCTCCCATGATCTATCCAGATCTTCAGGGCTCTTTGCTATGCTCTGCCCATGCCCGGAGCTACTCATGACAGGCTTTATCACACAAGGAAAACCTATGCGCATCGCAGCATCTACCAACTCATCTTGTGTAGACACAAACATATATGAGCTTGTCTTGACCCCAAGCTCCTCAGCAGCAAAGATACGGATATTTTTGCGGTTCATAGTTTTGTTGACGGCCTCAGCATTTGGTATGACATGATAGCCTCTTGATTCTGCCTCAAATAGAGCGGATATGGATATAGCTTCGATCTCCGGCAAGATATATGAAGGCTTCTCTTTCTCTATTAACTCTAACACTGCATCCTTATCTTGCATATCGATCACATAGCTTCTGTTGGCGACAAGATGAGCCGGAGCATTCTCATATTTATCGACGGCTACTACCTCTACGCCAACTCTTTGAGCCTCTATTGCCACCTCTTTGCCAAGCTCACCGGAGCCAAGAAGCATTATTTTGGTTGAATTTTCTTTGAGTGGAGTTGTGAATGTCATTTGTAATTCCTTCAAGGGATATTAAGTGGTATTTTAGCAAATATTATCCCAAACTATGTTGGATTGTATTGTAAGTTTATAAAACAGAAGATAGTAAATGATAGACAGAGCCGAAGCTCTGTTGGGGTTGGACTTAGAGTCTTGATTCGTATCTGCGAAGCATAAAGAGTTTTTTGAGGATCTTTTTGCGTGTTGCAATCTTCTCTTTTTTTCTCTTTTCTGTTTTTGTTTCGAAGTGTTGGCGTGCTCTTGCTTCGGTAACAATAAGGTTTCTGTCGGACTGTCTTTTGAATTTACGGTACGCATCTTCAAAACTGTCTCTTGGACCTACAACGATTCCTGGCATAAGATACACCTCCTTCCTGTTAATGATTTTTCCATAGGTGGAAATATAACAAAGTCCGAAATTATATCAAGATAGTTTTAAATAGGCTTTATGATAGAATAACATACAAGGAGCAAGTATGTTTTTGAAAATACCGTCAGTAGACGAAATCGCCAAAAAGGCAAAAGAGACCCTCCAGAGATTTCCCTTGTCCGTAGCGAGTGCTCTACTGGTTGCTTTTATTGCAATCTATCTCATGGAGGTGCATCCTCCAAAAGGTGAGAGTCTCTATCAGATGCTGTTCAAAGTATCATTCGTTGCCTCTCTGATGGTGTTGGTTTTTACTGTAGTTAGATTATTGGCAGAGGGGCATGCGAGATCCAAATATGGTTTTTTGTTGATACTGTCACTCCTTGGCGCTCTTTTTTACTACTATATTCTGCCGGATGATTACAGGGATTTCAGTGCGTTTATTTTAAATTTTAGACATCTCTTCCTGATGATACTTTTCAGTATGGCTGTCTTGTGGTCGCCATTTCTCTTTAAAAATATAGAGAACAGTGACTACTGGGAGTATGCCAAGGGAGTATTTTTCTCTGTTTTTATAACATTTGTTTTTACCGTGATCCTTATTGCAGGCATAGATGGTGCGATCTTTGCTATAGAAAAGCTCTTTGATGTAGAGATACCAGGCAAAAGATATGCTGAAGCGAATATTTTGATCATGGCTCTGTTCTCAGTCGGGTATTTTCTTTCGCAGATGCCCAGGTACCCCTTTGAGACCAGGTTCCTTCCTCCCCCTCCAAAGGTAGAGATGTTTTTTACCAAATGGGTATTGACCCCTTTGAGTCTGATATATTTTGTGATCCTGTATGCCTATAGTGCCAAGTTGCTTATGACACAGGAGTGGCCCAAGGGCATCTTGGCGTGGCTGATAGTGATCTTTTCAGTCGTGGCGGTATTGACCTACCTTTTTTGGACACATTTTGCCAAACAGGGGCAGGGTGGTTGGCGCAGATGGATCTGGCTGGCAGTACTGCTACAGACAGTGATGCTGTTTATCGCTATCGGCATGAGGATCTCGCAATATTCCTGGACGGAGAGCAGGTATATGGTGTTTGTGCTTGGTCTGTGGCTGTTTGGGATCTCGCTTTACTTCCTGTTCCTTAAGCGTGCCAAGATCAAATGGATATTTATCTCTTTGAGTCTTCTGATAGCCGTGACGCAGTTTGGACCATTTGGTGCCTACAGTATCAGCAGGAATGCACAGCAAACAAGGCTTGAGCATATGTTGACAGAACTCAAGAACTATGCACCTGCAAGCAAGGCACCAGTAAAACTCAGATACGAGATATCGGACACGATAGCCTATCTAAACAACAGGCATGGGCAGAGTAGTCTAAAGTCGATGTTTCCTAAAATTATAGCAAAATATGAGAAGAACCAAGAGACGAAAAGTGCTAACGCCGGAGTGAGGGAAAAGCATATATCCTACTGGAAACTACCAAGCTTCGTCACCAAAGAGCTGGGATTTATATATATCAATAGGTGGGAATATCAACGAGAAAAAAAGAACCAAAAGAGCTATGCAGAGTTCTCCGCAGAACGAAACAATAAAAAAAGACTTTTGGATGTCAAGGGTTATGATTATGTGACAGATGTCAACTTCTATGGCTATGAGACAATAGACAAAAAAGGTGCAGCAGGGTTGAAGAAATGGGAATTTCCAGATCAACAGATCACTCTTGGATATACAAAGGACTTTCAATTGATAGTTGATGTAAATAATACGCATGTATCACTTGATCTTGGCAGTTATCTGAGAAAACTGACAGAAAAATATGGAAACAGAGCAAAACAGATAGAATCCAAAGAGCTTACATTACAGAAAAACAGTGATCAAGTGAGGGTGAAATTGGAGCTGGACAACTTAGGCAAAAAGGCGAGAAGTCAAAAGACCATCGTCGAATTTGGCGGCAAACTCTATATAGGAGGTGTAAAGTGAGAAAAATATTTAAAAACTGTTATGATATGGATAGACGCTGCTATGAAGAGTATGGATTGACAGAAGATATCCTAATGGAACATGCTGCAGAGGGGATGGAGAGTTATATCAGACACAACTTACAAGATGCATCATCTATTATGATTGTATCAGGTCCAGGCAATAATGGTGCGGATGGTATTGCACTTGCAAGGCTGATGCAGTTTGATTTTAACAGTGTCAAACTCTATATTCCTTTTGGTGTCAAGTCTGAGATGGCAAAACTTCAACTTAGGCGTGTTGACCTGCTTGAGTATATTGAGGTAGTTGATGAGCTTAGTGATGCAGATATAGTGGTAGATGCACTGTTTGGTTCCGGACTTTCAAGGCCTCTAAATGAGACAGCACAAGATATTGTCAATGGAATGAATGGGCTCAACGGATTTAAAATAGCTTGTGACATTCCTACCGGCATAGATGAAAGAGGTTATGTCGCAAATGAAGTATTTGATGCCGATGTGACTATTACGATGGGAGCACTCAAAGAGGCACTATATAGTGATATGGTCAAGGACTTTACAGGTGATGTGATTCGTGTAGACTTGGGACTTAGATACAACTACTACACCAAAGAGACTACCCCGTCAAGCTACCTTTTGACCAGAGAGGATATGAGTTTGCCAAGCCGGGAGTTTTCTCAAGTGACTCACAAGGGTAGTTTTGGTCATGCTGTCGTTTTATGTGGAGAGAAGGAGGGGGCAGGAATCATGACAGCTATGAGTGCTACAAGATTTGGTGCGGGATTGACCACAGTTGTTTCCCATGAGAAGATTGAATTGCCGCCATACCTGATGCACTCAAGCGAAGTTCCAATAGGTGCAACCGCCATAGCTGTAGGAATGGGTCTTGGACACTATATAGATGATGATTTTCTTTTCAAAAGTGTAGTAAATAGTCATCTTTCGGTGCTGCTTGATGCTGATAGTTTTTATAATGCCAAACTACTTAGAGTTTTGGAAGAGAAGGAGCGCGAAATCGTACTGACCCCTCACCCCAAAGAGTTTACCGTCTTGTGGAAAATGCTCACAGGCGAAGAGCTCAGTGTATCAGATGTACAATCAGATAGATTTGGGGCAGTGAGAAAATTCACAAAGCTATATCCACATGCAACATTGCTACTTAAGGGCGCTAATATGTTGATAGCGCAGGGGGAGCAAATCTATATCAACCCTTTTGGATCATCAAAGCTTAGCAAAGGTGGCAGCGGAGATGTGCTAAGTGGGTTGATTGTGGCACTTCTGGCACAAGGATATTCGGGAATAGATGCTGCAATACAAGGGTCTCTGGCACTTACCCAGGCAGCAGACAGATACAATGGAGCAAGCTATGCGATGTTGCCAACAGACCTGATAGATTTGCTAGCAACATTAGAAAAATAACAGTTGACAATATGATTGACAAAAATATTGACAAAAAAACTATAGTTATCCTATTTAGCGGTGCAGGAAGCAATCTTGATGCTATTGTCAAAAATTTACATAATCAGGATGTTTTAGTGCTTGCTGCTATAACCAACAACCCTGATGCAAAAGGGATAAAAATAGCACAGGATCATGGTATTGCTGTAGAGATAGTTGATTCTAAAAGGCATAAAAAAAGAGAAGAGTTTGATAGGATATTGGTAGATAAAATAAAAAGCTATAATCCTGATTTGGTTGTTTTGGCGGGATTTATGCGTATATTGACACCGATTTTTACCGAACAAATTAGAGCGATCAACCTTCATCCATCTCTGCTGCCCAGACACAAAGGTCTCAATGCTATCAAAAAGAGTTTTGATGATGAGTATAGTAATGGAGGGGTAACAGTGCATTGGGTATCATCCTGTCTGGATGGAGGCGAGATTATTTTGCAGGAGAGTGTGGAGAAAAAAGGACTCAGCTTTGATGAATATTACAACAAGATCAGAGAAGTAGAAAAAGCAGTATTAATAAATTCTATAAAAAAAGTTTTTGGGGGTTTGAATGAATAAAATATTTTATATATTGTTATCCGGAGCAGTATTGATCGGATGCCAGAGCAATGGTGCAGAGCAAAATAGATATATCTTGCACAAAGATATAGTAGCTACCGAGTTTTGGGTAGGTGAGCCATCAAATGCAGACAATGCCAACATACCAAATAAAGCAAGTGCTTGGGATGATGAGTGGTTGAGAGATTATGGCGGCGTAGATGATCCAGATACTAGAGATGGATACTATCCTGCCGGCTTCACCCCAAAAGAAAATCCATTCTATTTTGCCTTGCCGTTTAATGATTTTGATGAAAACGGCAACAAAAAGAAGGACATAGGCAAGTATATCCCGTGGGCTAGCAAAAGTGATGACCCTACCAAATCCATATGCAAAAATAGATGGATCAAAATCACAACAAAAGATGGTAAGATAGCCTATGCTCAGTGGGAGGATGTGGGTCCTATCAATGAAGATGACAAAGATTATGTCTTTGGTTATGCCAAGCCCAAAAGCAGCTTCAACGACCATGCCGGGCTTGATCTCTCTCCGGCGGTTACGGATTATCTCAAACTAAATGGCAAAGAGAGGGTAGATTGGCAATTTGTAGATAGCTCAAATGTACCGGATGGCCCGTGGAAAAAGATTGTCACCACTCAAAATGTCAATTGGGTCGATGAGGATAAAAGGGTAACGACAGATACCACATTTCAATGGCAACTTCAAGGCAAAATCAATACAAGTTATGATGCCGAGTTATACGACATAGACCTATTTGATGTCAACCAAAGCACCATAGATCAACTGCACAAACAGGGCAAAAGGGTGATTTGCTATTTTAGTGCAGGTAGCTATGAGAAGTGGCGTCCTGATGCAGGTGAATTTCCTGATCGAGTCAAAGGCAAAAAGATGGATGGTTGGGATGAGTTGTGGCTAGATATCAGAGATGCCAAGGTAGAGCAGATAATGAGCAAAAGGATGGATTTGGCACTATCCAAAAAGTGCGATGGGATTGAGCCTGACAATGTGGATGGATATAGCAATGATACAGGCTTTGATCTAAGTGCTTCAGATCAAATCAAATACAATAAATCTCTCTCAACTCAAGCTCACAAAAGAGGGTTGATAATAGCCCTCAAAAACGACAGTGACCAAGCCAAAGAGCTGGAGCCATTTTTTGATTTTATCCTCAATGAACAGTGTGCCCAATATAACGAATGCGACAAACTTTCACCATTCACAAAAGCCAACAAAGCAGCCATAGATGTAGAGTATGACAAAAAATATATCAACAACACAAACCACGCCAGAGACAACCTGTGCAAAAAAACAAAAGAGATGAATATCACGGCATTGATCCTGCCGATAGATTTAGATGACAGCTTTAGGTATAACTGCAAATAATTACAACTTT
>CAZVPN010000056.1:0-9091 GCA_964628135.1 uncultured Campylobacterales bacterium | reverse complement strand
GATTACAAAGAGCAGGACGAGAAGGGGCTAATCTCAAAATTGACCCCACTTGAAGGTGATAACAAAACAATGAAATGGGGCAATTTTCTATTTAAAGTAGACAGCGTCAAAAACCATGTTTTGTACAGAAGCAAAAAGGATCAAAAATGAAACGACTGCTACTTGTCTTTATGGCATCTTTAAGTTTCGGAGCCTCTATCAAGTGGGCTCCTTCGCTTAATCAGGCTATATCTGAAGCAAACAAAACAAACAAAGGTATCATGGTATTTATAGAGGCAGAAAATTGTCCTTACTGTGAAAAAATGAAAAAAGAGGTACTATCCAAGCCATATATGGCTCATGCTCTTGAAAAATTCGTATCTGTAAAACTTGATATCGCAAACAAAGATGCCAAAAAGAATTTCCCGGGCACCTATGTCACTCCTACTATATATTTCGTAACACCAAAGATGAAAATATTGGATCAGATCACAGGAGCTGTAGATGAAGAGTTTTTCTTTTGGCATGTGGATGCTGCCGAACAAGCACTAAAGTAGATGGTGCGGCTAAGAGGAGTCGAACCTCCACGGGGCTAACCCCACTAGAACCTGAATCTAGCGCGTCTACCAATTCCGCCATAGCCGCAGGAAATTGGGAGTATAATTATAGTCATTTTATTTTAAAATGCAGCAAACAAAACTGCAACAGCATATAAGGCAAAATTATGAGATTGGATAGGTATCTGGTAGAGCAAAAAATTTTTGAGAGTCGCAATCGTGCAATAGAAGCGATAAAAAATGGTATCGTTACAGTAGACGGCAAGAGAGCAAAACCATCATCCAAAATAGATACCAATAGCAATATAGAGATCAAAGATAGCAAATTTTATGTCTCAAGAGCCGCGATGAAGCTTGAGGGATTTTTAGAGGAGCACTATGTGGATATAAAAGGCAAAAGGGTGCTTGATATCGGCTCATCAACAGGCGGATTCGCTCAAATAGTTTTGGAAAATGACCCAAAAAGCATCGATTGTGTAGATGTAGGTAGAGATCAATTGCATCACTCGCTCCATTCAAACCCAGTGTTAAATCTACATGAACAGACAGATATTAGAGAATTTGAAACAGATAAATGTTTCGAGATCATTACTTGCGATGTCTCATTCATATCTATTTTGCAAATAATAGACGATATCCAAAGGCTATCTTGTGACTATAGCGATATAATTATTCTCTACAAACCACAATTTGAAGTAGGCAAAGAGACCAAAAGAGACTCCAAAGGAGTAGTATCGGATCAAAATGCCATCCAAAAAGCGATGAAAGAGTTTGAAGAGCAGACAAAAATAAAAAAGTGGCTCTTGATACACAAAAGTGTCTCAAAACTCTCAGGTAAAGAGGGTAACATAGAATATCTATACCATTTCAAAAAGGAGAAAAAATGACACCACACATAGAGGCAAAAAAAGGCGATATTGCAAAAACAGTGCTAATGCCCGGCGATCCGCTAAGAGCCGAATTTATAGCTAACAAGTATCTACAAAATGTCAAGCAGGTCAATAGCATCAGAAATATGCTTATGTTTACTGGAGAATACAAAGGCAAAGAGATATCCATATGTGGCTCCGGTATGGGAATGCCCTCTATCGGGATATACTCCTATGAGCTTTTTAAGTTTTATGATGTAGACAATATTATCAGAGTAGGATCCTCCGGTGCATACTCAAAAGAGTTGAAACTCTACGATATAGTCATAGCTACTGAGGCTTATACTGATTCCACATCATTTAGTGAGCTGGTTACCGGCACAGCAAGCAATCTAAGCTATCCGAGTCATCATATTAATGAAGCATTGGTTGCATCTGCAGCTAGAGAGAATATCGATATCCACCAAGCAAGAGTACACTCAAGCGATGTATTTTATGCCTCAAGAGCTCTTGAAGATACTATATCTATCACCAAAGCAAAGTGTGTAGAGATGGAGGCAGCTGCACTGTTTGTCAACGCCGAAGCTACAGGCAAGCATGCAGGATGCATATTGACTATATCTGATCATCTGCTCACAGGCGAAGAGACTACACCCCAAGAGCGTCAAAGTGCTTTTGATGAGATGATCAAAGTCGCTCTCGAGGCTGGAATCTTATTGTAGTGAAATGAAACTTTGTTGAATTCTTTAGTATATTTTTTTGTTAAAATTAAGTTTGGCAAAGAGACAATAGGATAGAATTTATCGATACAAAAATCAAAAGGAGAAAGAATGTCATACTTGAGAAAAGTGATATTGGCAGCAACTGTATCTGCAGTAGCTTTGAGTGCGGGAGATTTCAAGCCTGCAGTGGTATTTGATATGGGTGGTAGATTTGATAAATCATTCAATGAAGGAGTCTACAACGGTATAGAGAAGTTCAAAAAAGAGACGGGCATCAACTATATGAGCTTTGAGATAACAAACCCTACCCAAAGAGAACAGGCAATAAAAAAGATGGCACAAAGAGGTGGTAATCCTGTTCTTGGTATCGGATTTGCACAAGGACCTGCCATAGACAAAGTCGCCGGAGAGTTTCCAAAAACAAAATTTGGCATCATTGATATGGTAGTTAATAAACCAAATGTTCAGTCAATCGTATTCAAAGAGCATGAAGGATCATTTTTAGTAGGCATGCTGGCTGCTATGGCATCAAAGACTCACAAAGTTGGCTTTATAGGCGGTATGGATATACCACTAATCAGAAAGTTTGAGTGTGGATATGAGCAGGGTGTCAAATATGTCGATCCAAAAACTGAAGTGATACAAAATATGACAGGAAGCACTCCCTCAGCATGGAATGACCCAAGCAAAGGTGGAGAGCTTGCCAAAGGACAGTTCGACCGCGGCGTTGATGTGATATTTGCAGCAGCCGGTGGAACTGGTATAGGCGTTTACCAGGCAGCAAAAGATGCTAAAAAACTGGCTATAGGGGTTGATTCCAATCAAAACTACCTCCAACCAGGCACAATGTTGACATCCATGGTTAAGCGTGTAGATGTAGCTGCATACAATCTATTCAAATCTGTCAAAGATGGAACATTCAAACCTGGGATTCAAGCACTTGGACTCAAAGAGGGCGGTGTAGATTGGGCGTTGGATAAATATAACAAAGATCTGATCACCGACAAAATGAAAAAAGCCGTAGAGCAAGCAAAAGCTGACATAATATCCGGCAAAATCAAAGTGCATGATTATATGTCCGATAATAGTTGCAAATACTAATCTACATACTGCTCTATGACTCAAGAAGCAAATTATAAGTCTGATAGCAACTTGGCTATCAGACTTGTTGATATCTCCAAAAGATTTGGCTCAGTTCAGGCAAACAAAGATGTCAACCTATCAGTCCCCAAAGGAACAATCCACGGCATAGTCGGTGAAAATGGTGCCGGCAAATCTACATTGATGAGTATACTTTATGGCTTTTATGAAGCTGACAGTGGCAAAATATTTGTCAATGGAGTTGAGACAAAGATCAAAAACTCTCTGGATGCTATAAAAGCGGGTATAGGAATGGTGCATCAGCACTTTATGCTTGTGGATAACTTTACGGCACTTGAGAATATTATGCTTGGAGCCGAGAGTGGTTTTGCACTCAACAGAAGCATCAAAGATGCAGCCAAAGAGCTAAAAAGGCTTGAGGATGAGTTTGGGCTTCAAATAGATATGAATGCTCGCACAGATACCCTGCCCATAGGTCAGCAACAGCGTGTAGAGATACTCAAAGCTCTCTACAGGGGTGCAGATATACTAATACTTGATGAGCCAACAGGTGTACTTACGCCCCAAGAGGCTGATCAACTATTTGATATACTGAGATCTCTCAAAAAACGTGGCACCACAATCATAATCATCACTCACAAACTACGCGAAATAATGGCATTGACAGATAATGTATCGGTCATGAGACAGGGGCAGATAGTAGCCAATCTAAAGACTCAAGAGACCAATAAAGAGGAGCTTGCCGAGTTGATGGTAGGCAGAAAAGTCCATATGAGTATCGATAAGGGCAGTTCAACTCCCAGTGATATCGCAATAGAAGCCAAGGATCTAACTTTTGTTGATGAGTATGAGGTCAAAAGAGTCGATAGCGTAAATTTCAATGTCAGATATGGCGAGATCGTAGGAGTAGCAGGAGTATCTGGCAATGGACAAAGTGAACTGTTAGAGATTCTAAGTGGAATGCGTGCTTGCACCCAAGGTAGTGTGACTATGGGCAATATCACTATTGCCCCTGGCAATCCGACAGATCCCAAAAAAGTCAGAGATGCACATATAGCACATGTGCCCGAAGACAGACTCAAAAGAGGATTGATACCGCAATTTATCGCAAGCGAATCGTCAATACTTGGATACCACACCGCCAAAGACTATAACGGTAAAGTTTTGATGAAACTCAATGCTATCAAAAATCACTGTGTGCACTTGATGGAGCATTTTGATGTACGACCCAAAAATCCGGATCTCAAATCAGCCAACTTCTCAGGTGGCAATCAACAAAAACTTATCTTGGCCAGAGAGATGGATCCAAATCCAAAAATACTGCTCATAGGTCAACCTACAAGGGGGGTTGATATAGGTGCGATCGAATTTATACACAAGCAGATAGTGGCAATGAGAGATCAAGGCAGTGCCGTGCTTTTAGTCTCAGGTGAGCTTGATGAGCTGATATCTCTATCTGATAGGATCATTGTAATGTTTGAAGGCAGGATCGTAGGTGAAGTACAAAGCAGCAAAACAGATGAAAAGATGCTTGGATTGATGATGGCAAATGCACACGAAAAGGAGAACAGTTGAGTAGCACAAAAGAACTCCCTGTCTGGGCAGATATAATCCTGATCCCGATCATCAACCTAATGATGGCTTTTGCGATCTCGGCAGTGATTATCTATCTTGTGGGCGAAAATCCCGCAGAGGCTTTGAAATATATGATCCAGGGTGCTTTTGGCTCAAGTGAGGGGATAGGATATACTTTGTATTATGCTACAAACTTTATCTTCACGGGACTTGCCGTAGCTGTGGCTTTTCACGCTATGCTGTTTAATATCGGTGGCGAAGGACAAGCCTATATAGGGGGCTTGGGTGTAGCTGTAGCTCTGCTTGCACTTGATCACTACTTGCCATTTTGGGCACTATTTCCTATTGCCATTGTTGCTGCTATGGCTTTTGGTGCTGCGTGGGCTGCCATACCGGCATATCTACAAGCATATAGAGGGAGTCACATAGTCATCACCACCATTATGTTTAATTTCATTGCTGCCAATCTAATGGTCTATCTACTGGTCAATGTCTTTATAGTTCCTGGCAGTATGACCCCTGAGAGTAGAGTCTTTAGTCAAAATGCTTGGCTACCTACTATGCAGGATATTTTTGCCAAAATAGGGATACATATCTCAGACTCGCCGTTAAATTTAAGCTTTATCATCGCTCTTGTAGCATCTTTTGCAGTGTGGCTTTATATTTGGCATACTAGATGGGGCTATGCTACCCGTGCAGTGGGATTTAGCACTCCTGCATCCGAATATGCAGGTATCAATACCAAAAAGATTATCGTCGTCACAATGCTTATCTCAGGTGCATTGGCAGGACTTGCCGGCATCAATGAAATTATGGGGGTTCAACACAAGCTTATGCTTGATTTTGTAGCAGGATACGGCTTTACCGGTATAGCAGTCGCACTGATGGGTCGCAATCACCCTGTGGGTATTATAATGGCGAGCATACTCTTTGGTGCCCTGTTTCAAGGTGGAGCAGAGCTGTCATTTGATATGCCAAACATCTCCAAAGAGATGATATATGTCATACAGGGTCTAATCATCCTTTTTAGCGGTGCATTGACATATATGAGCAAGCCTTGGATCGAAAAGCTATTTGGACTATTTAATAATCCCAAAAACAATATAAAGGAGCTCATATAATGGATATATTTTCACTCAATGATATCCTTTCTATATTGTCTGCGACTATTAGAATGTCCACTCCATTAATTTTTGCTGCGATGGCTGGGGTGTTTTCTGAGCGATCCGGCGTGGTGGATATCTCACTGGAGGGTAAGTTGCTTGCCGGAGCTTTTGCGGCAGCTAGTATGGCAGCAGTTAGCGGCTCTGCATGGCTAGGGCTTGGGGCTGCTATCATAACTACTATGGTACTGAGTCTCGTGCACGGATTTGCATCTATTACACAAAAAGGTGATCAGGTAGTTAGCGGCGTGGCTATCAATATTATCGTATCGGGTCTGACTGTGGTGCTTGGAATAGCTTGGTTTCACAGAGGCGGACAGACCCCTACCCTGCCCAAAAGTGCAAGATTTATGCCGATTGATCTTCCAGGATCCGAAAGTATCTCTCACATTCCAATCATCGGAGATATCTACACCAAGCTAATCAGCGGACACAATCTACTGGTATATTTGGCATTTTTGTCCGTAGCCATTACATACTGGGTATTATTCAAGACTCGTTTTGGATTGCGTCTTAGAGCCGTAGGAGAAAATCCAAAAGCCGTAGATACAGCGGGTATATCGGTAGATTTTTTGCGTTATCGTGCAGTGCTAATCGGTGGTATACTTACCGGTATCGGTGGCACATATCTCTCGATAGCACAAAATGCTTCGTTTATCAAAGAGATGTCTGCCGGACAGGGCTATATAGCACTTGCAGCGATGATATTTGGCAAATGGCGTCCTGTGCCTGCTATGATGGCTTGCTTTTTGTTTGGCTTTTTAGAAGCTCTATCTATGAGACTTCAGGGAGTCACTATCCCATATATCGGACAGGTGCCCGTCCAACTCATACAGGCATCCCCATACATACTGACCGTGATACTACTTGCAGGCTTTGTAGGCAAAGCGATAGCCCCAAAAGCAGACGGTGTGCCATATGTTAAAGAGAGATGATTTGACAGTTTGTGCTATACTAACAAAAAATCAATTGGAGTCAATGTGAATATTTTATTGCAACAAAAATATCTTATAATGTATTTTGCGATATTTGTCATCGCTGTCCTACTCATCTCGACAATAATTATAGAGATGAAAAAGCCCTACAAAGACCCAAACGAAAATGAGGAGACCAAGCATTTTAATGATATGTTAAAGGATTGAAAAATCATTTGTTTTGTCAAATAATCTACAAAAACGAACTTCCAAAATGCTTCTCTTTGTCTATCTGAAGGAAATCAGCTACACTCTGAGCCATATCTGCAAAGCCGTCTCTGATACCTATCTCTCCCATATCGCTGCCCTTTTGGATGCCGAAAATAGGAACATTTTCTCTAGTGTGATCGCTTCCGCTCCAAGTGGGATCGCAGCCATGATCTGCCGTGATTAGCAGCAAATCATCACTATTTAGTAGTGAAATCAACTCTGGCAATCTATTATCAAAAGTCTCCAAGCCCTTGGCATACCCCTCAAGGTCTCTGCGATGTCCCCACTCCATATCAAAATCTACAAAATTGATCATAATGATACCACTGCTTTGCAGATTCTTTATCTGCTCCAAAGTAGCATCCATCAAGCCATCCAGCTTGTATGCCGGCACACTCTTTGTGATGCCGTATCCACCAAAAATATCAGGAATCTTGCCTATACCTACCACCTGCATACCCTGCTCTTTTGCAACCTCTAGCACCGATTTTCCGCTTGGTCTCATAGAGTAGTCGCGTCTATTTTTGGTGCGGACAAACTCCCCCTTGTGCTCGCCTACAAATGGTCTAGCAATCACTCTGCCTACCCCATACTCATCTGCTACCTCTCGTGCAACCTCACAAAGCTTATAGAGTCTTTGCAATCCAAAATGCTCCTCACTAGCAGCTATCTGCAATACCGAATCTGCACTAGTATAAAATATCGGCTTATTGGTAGCAATATGCTCCTCACCCAAAGTATCGATGATCTCCAAGCCGCTTGCGTGCCTGTTGCCAAGTATCCCGCTAATGCCGCTTTTTTTTATAATCTGATCAATCATATCTTGATCAAAAGTAGGCTCAGTATCGGGAAAATACCTCATAGCGATATCCATCTGCACCCCTGCCATCTCCCAGTGTCCTGATAGTGTATCTTTGCCCTTGGAGTGCTCGATAGCCGCACCCCAAAAACTACCCTTGACAGTATCGGCACTCTTGGCAAGCTTGAGCGGTTTGTTATTGTTGAGCTCATACGCTTTTTGCAAACCAAGAGATGCAAGATTTGGTATCTTGAGCGGATAGTTTTGGGCTATATGACCCAGCGTATCACTCCCCTCATCGCCAAATTTGGCAGCATCAGGTGCATTGCCGATACCAAATGAATCCATCACAAGCCATATCACCCTACGCATCAATACCCCTCCTTGCTATCTTCTGCACCGGTTACGATCGCTACACCTGCACTTACCCCTAGCCTATTGGCACCGGCTTCAATCATAGCGATAGCACTCTTGTAATCTCTAATACCGCCGGAGGCTTTGACGCCCATATCTTCGCCTACAACCTCTCTCATCAGCTTCACATCCTCTATCTTGGCTCCTGAGGTAGAAAAACCGGTAGAGGTCTTGACGAAATCCGCTCCGGCATCTTTGGCTATTTGACATA
Source organism: uncultured Campylobacterales bacterium (assembly GCA_964628135.1). Classification (GTDB taxonomy): domain Bacteria; phylum Campylobacterota; class Campylobacteria; order Campylobacterales; family Sulfurovaceae; genus JAAXPZ01. The sequence goes on along the minus strand of CAZVPN010000056.1, from coordinate 517 downwards.
CCTTGATTATCTCATCTTTGTTTAGCAATGCAGTCTCAATGATCACCTTTAGCACGGCATCTTTGCTTGCTTGTCTGAGCAGCTTTATATCCTCTGCCACTTTATCATATTGAGCCGACTTGAGCCATCCTATATTGATCACCATATCGATCTCATCTGCTCCCTGCTCCACAGCCAAAGCAGCCTCATAAGCCTTGGCATCACTTTGCATAGCCCCCAGAGGAAACCCCACCACACTACAAACCTTGACATCACTACCGACAAGCTCCCTTGCGACCAAAGGAACATGGCAAGAGTTGACGCACACAGAGTAAAAATCATACTCTTTAGCCTCATCGCATATCTTGATGATTTGCTGCTGCGTTGCATCAGCCTTGAGAAGTGTATGATCTATATATTTGGAAAGTTTTTTCATAATTTTGGCCTTGATTTTATCGTTTGGGTATTATACCCAATTAAAACTATTTTGAAATTTGGTTAACTTAGGGTAAAATCTTACCATGAAAATAGATCGATT